>CBFHCJ010000415.1:0-6368 GCA_965654005.1 uncultured Streptomyces sp.
GCTGTGCGGGCCGCGCGGGGTCGAGGCGGCCGAGCTGCTGCCCGGCGTGGACGAGGTGTTGGTGTACGACGCCCCGTGGGTGGGTCTGGAGCCGGCGCCGGTCTCCCGGACGGCGACCCGGCGGGTGCTGGAGGCACTGGCGGCAGGCTGCTTCGACCGTGCCCTGGTGCCGGTGTCGTACCACCAGAGCCCGCTGCCGGTCGCACTGCTGCTCAAACTGGCCGGGGTCGGCTGGACTGCGGCTGACAGCGAGGACTATCCGGGTGCCCTTCTCGATCTTCGGCACCGCCGGCTGCCGCACCGGCACGAGGTCCTGGCGGCGCTGGACCTGGCCCGGGACGCCGGGTTCGCGCTGCCGCCCGGCGACGACGGGACGCTGCGCGTGAAGACCCCACCGGACACCGCGCACCTGACGGGTTCCGAACCGTATGTCGTGATCCATCCCGGCGCCGCTGTCCCGGCGCGGGCCTGGAGCCCCGAGCGCGCGGCGCGGGCCGCCGCCGCGCTCGCCGCCGAGGGCCACCGGGTCGTGGTCACCGGAGGGCGGGGGGAGCGGGAACTGACCGCCGAGGTCGCCGGTACGCACGGTCTCGACCTCGGTGGGGTCACCGATCTGCGGTATCTGGCCGGGGTACTGGCCGGGGCACGGGTGGCGGTGGTCGGCAACACGGGGCCCGCGCATCTCGCCGCCGCGGTCGGGACCCCGGTCGCCTCGCTTTTCGCGCCGGTGGTGCCGGCCGAGCGCTGGGCCCCGTACGGCGTCCCGCATGTGCTGCTCGGCGACCAGACGGCGGCGTGCGCGGGGAGCAGGGCCCGGCACTGCCCGTCCGAAGGTCATCCGTGTCTCGACGAGGTGAGCGACGCGGAGGTGGTCGCCGCCGTGGCCGCGCTCTGCGACGAACAGCCGACCGGAATGAACAGCCCGAACCGGACGCGAAAGACGAATCGGGCCGATCCCGGCGTGGACTCCCCGCCCGGGCCGTGCGATGTGCCCGGCCCGGTCGGCGGGCCCGAAACGGAACGAGGAGCGACCGTATGAACATCCTGTTGTGGCATGTGCACGGCTCTTGGACGACGGCGTTCGTCCAGGGCCCTCACACGTACCTCGTTCCCGTGACACCAGGCCGCGACCCGGACGGACTCGGACGGGCCCGCACGTTCTCCTGGCCCTCCTCGGTGCGGGAGGTGACACCCGGGGAACTGCGCGACGCGGAGGTGGATCTGGTCCTCCTTCAACGGCCGCACGAGTACGAGTTGGCCGAACGCTGGCTCGGCGGTCGCCGTCCCGGCCGTGACGTGCCGGCCGTCCATCTGGAGCACAACGCGCCGGACGACGGCGTCCCCGACACCCGGCACCCGTTCGCCGACCGCGCCGATCTGACGCTGGTACACGTCACCCACTTCAACCGGCTGTTCTGGGACTGCGGCAGTACCCGTACCGAGGTGATCGAGCACGGCATCGTCGACCCGGGGCACCAGTACGCGGGCAGGCTGGCGCGCGCCGCCGTCGTCGTCAACGAACCGGTGAGGCGCGGACGTCACACCGGTACGGATCTGCTGCCCGCGCTGTCCGAGGCGGCACCGTTGGACGTCTTCGGTATGCGCACCGAGGGCCTGGCGGCGCACCTCGGCCTGCCGGAGGACCGGTGCCGCACCGCCGACCTGCCGCAGGCCGAGCTGCACAAGGCCATGGCGGAACGGCGGCTCTATCTGCATCCCGTGCGCTGGACCTCCCTCGGTCTTTCGCTGCTGGAGGCCATGCACCTGGGCATGCCCGTCGTGGCGCTCGCCACCACGGAGGTGGTCGAGGCGGTGCCGCGCGGCGCGGGACCGGTGACCACCCGCCCCGAGGGCCTGCCCCGGGCCCCCCCGCAATATCTGCCCGAACCGGAGGCCGCGGCCGAGCACGGCGCCCGGGCCCGCCAGGCGGCCCTCGGACGGTACGGGCTCAAGCGCTTCCTCGACGACTGGGAGCGCGTGATGACGGAGGCGCGCTCATGACCTCATCCCTCGGCCCCTTCTACGCCGGCGCCGTCGACGCGGACGGCCCCGGCTCCCTGTCGATCGCGCTCGTCTCGGAACACGCGAGCCCGCTCGCCACCCTGGGCGGGGTGGACGCGGGCGGGCAGAACGTCCATGTCGCCTGCCTCTCGGGAGCCCTCGCCGACCGCGGCCACCGCGTGACCGTCTACACCCGCCGCGACGACCCTGACGTGCCCGACCGGGTGGAGCTGCGCGACGGGGTCGAGGTGCGCCATGTGCCGGCGGGCCCACCGGAGCCGCTGCCCAAGGACGAACTCCTGCCCCACATGGGGGAGTTCGGACGCTACCTGACCGGGATCTGGCGGGTGCGGCCCCCCGACCTGGTGCACTCGCACTTCTGGATGTCGGGGCTCGCCTCACTGCTGGCCGTCCGCGAGCTGGGGCTGCCTCTGCTGCACACGTACCACGCGCTCGGCACGGTGAAGCGACGGCATCAGCAGCTGGCCGACACCAGCCCGCCCCAGCGGATCGCCCACGAAGGGGAGGTGGGCCTCGGCTGCGACCGGATCATCGCCACCTGCCGGGACGAGGTCGTCGAGCTGGGCCGGATGGGCATCCCCGCCGGCAAGGTCAGCATCGTGCCGTGCGGCGTCGACATCGAGCGGTTCACCCCGCGCGGACCGGCCGCCGAACGCGGCCCGCACCCGCATCGGCTGCTGCAGCTGGGCCGCCTGGTCCCCCGCAAGGGCGCGGCGGTCTCCATCACCGCGCTGGCCCTGCTGCCCGGGACGGAGCTCGTGGTCGTCGGCGGGCCCCCGGCGGACCGGCTCGACGACGATCCGGAGGTGCGCCGACTGCGCGACATCGCCCGCGGGGCCGGTGTCGGCGACCGGGTCCACTTCACGGGCGGGCTGCCCAGCCACAAGGTGCCGCCGCTGGTGCGCGGAGCGGACGTGGTGGTGTGCCCCGCGGACTACGAACCCTTCGGCATCGTCCCGCTGGAGGCCATGGCCTGCGGCAGGCCTGTCGTCGCCAGCGCGGTGGGCGGCCATTTGGACACCGTCGCGGACCCGAGCACCGGACGGCTGGTGCCACCCCGCGACACCGAGGCCCTCGCCAGGGCCGTCGGTGAACTCCTCGCCGACCCCGAGGCACGGGCCGCCTGCGGCGCGGCCGGCCGCCGTCGCGTGCTGCGCAGGTACGGCTGGGGACGGGTCGCAGCGGCGACCGAGACGACGTACTGCGGAGTCCTGGACGCCCAGCCCGCCGCGACGGGGGTGGTCTGAGACAACCACCGACCCGGGCGTCTCGTGCCCGGCCGCCGACAGCGTTCCCGACCGACCGCGGAGCACCGACATCCGAAGGAGGTGCGGGTCCGGCCGCCGTCCTCTGCGACGCGGTACGCCCGATCAGCATGAACGAAGCTTCTGCATCCTCTGCACTCGATGCGGCGCATCTGCACTGCCGGTCGCTGGAGGACGCGCTCGTCCGGTTGCGCCGGGACGGTCTCGGCCGGATCGCGGACTGGGGCGGCCGGCTCGCCGCCGTCCTGCCCGCCGGCGGTCGGCTGCTGGCCGCGGGCAACGGTGGCAGCGCCGCCCAGGCCCAGCACCTGACCGCCGAGCTGGTGGGCCGCTACCGACACGAGCGGCCGGCCTACTCGGCCATCTCGCTGCACGCGGAGACGTCCAGCGTGACCGCCATCGGCAACGACTACGGCTTCGACCATGTGTACGCCCGGCAGGTGGCCGCCCACGGTCGGCCCGGGGACGTACTCGTGCTTCTGTCCACGTCCGGCCGGAGCGCCAACCTGATCAACGCGGCCGTGACGGGCCGGGCGGCCGGGCTGCGCGTCTGGGCGATGACCGGGCCGGACCCTAACCCGCTGGCCGAGGCGGCCGACGAAGCGCTGTGCATCGCCGCCGATGCCACGGCGACCGTCCAGGAGGCCCACCTCGTCGCCGTGCACCTGCTCTGCGAAGGCTTCGACGCGGCGCTGGCCGCCCCCGCGGCGACCGCGACGCGCAGGGCCGCGCCCCGAGCGGTCCGCTCCCACGGGAGGGTGTCGTGACGGGACCGAAGCCGCTCGTGGTCGTCGGGGACGTGCTGCTCGACGAGGACATCGAAGGCGTGGCCACCCGGCTGTCACCGGACGCCCCCGCCCCCGTCGTCGACGTCACCGACGACCGGTGTCACCCCGGCGGGGCGGGACTGGCGGCCGCGCTGACGGCTCGGGGCGGCCGTGAGGTGACCCTGGTCACCGCGCTCGGCGACGACTTGGCCAGTGCTGCCGTACGCCGTGCTCTGCGCGGCCGGGTACGGCTGGTGGAGATACCGCTGAAGGGCAGCCTGCCGGTGAAGACACGGGTGCTGGCGGGTGGCCGGCCACTGGTGCGGATCGACCGGGGCGGCGGCGCGCCCGGCGAACCGGACGGCGCGGTGCGGGACGCGCTGGCGCAGGCCCATGCCGTGTTCGTCGCCGACTACGGGCGGCACACCGCGAGCGCGGTGCGGGCGCATCTGGCCGCCGTGGTCTCCCGTACTCCGCTGGTGTGGGACCCCCACCCCAGGGGCGACGCTCCCGTGCCGGGAGCCCGGCTCGTCACTCCGAACGCGGCGGAGGCGCGCGCCCTGTGCCCCGGCGAAGGGGAATCGCTGCGCGCGTACGCGGCGCGGGGGGCGGAACTCGCGGAGCGCTGGCGCGCGGCGGGCGTCGCCGTGACGCTGGGGGACCGCGGTGTGCTGCTGGCCCGCCCCGGCACCACCGGTACGCCGATGCTGGTCCCGGCGCCCTACCGGGCCACCGGGGACCCTTGCGGGGCCGGCGACTGCTTCGCCGCCACGACGGCCGCCGCCCTGGCGGACGGGGCCCTCCCGGAGGAGGCCCTCCAGCGGGCCGTCGCCGAGGCGGCCGCGTTCGTGGCGGCGGGCGGGGCCGCGAACCCGGCGCTGTGGCGGACGGTGCCTTCTTCCGTGGAGGACACGCCCCGGACGGACGCCTACGTCCTCGCGGAGCGCGTGCGTGCGCGCGGCGGCACGGTGGTGGCCACGGGCGGCTGCTTCGACCTGCTGCACGCCGGTCATGTCGGCCTGCTGGACAGCGCCCGGCGCATCGGCGACTGCCTGATCGTCTGTCTGAACTCGGACGCGTCACTCGCGCGGCTGAAGGGCCCGGGGCGGCCGATCAACCCGGTGGCGGACCGTGTCCGGGTCCTCGAGGCCCTCGGCAGCGTCGACGCCGTGGCCGTCTTCGAGGAGGACACGCCGGAGTCGGTGCTGAGGCGACTGCGGCCCGACGTGTGGGTGAAGGGCGGCGACTACTCCGTCCAGGAACTGCCCGAGGCGGAGGCACTGCGCGCCTGGGGCGGCCAGGCGGTCGTACTGCCCTACCTGGACGGCCGCTCCACCACCCGGCTGGCCCGCCGGGCCGCGCAGGCCGCCGTACGGCCGTACGGGCCCTGATGTGAGGGCCGGGAAGGGGACACCGAGGGTGCTGGTGCTGCGGGCGCTCGGACTGGGCGATCTGCTGACCGCCGTGCCCGCCCTCAGGGCGCTGCGACGGCATCTGTCCCACCACGAGATCGTGCTGGCCGCGCCCGGGCGGCTGTCGGGGGCAGCCGCCGCGACCGGCCTGGTGGACCGTCTGCTGCCCACCTCGGCCACCGGCCGGGCGGTGCCCGCCGAACTGGAGTGGTGCGGGCCGGCGCCCGATCTCGGTGTGGACCTGCACGGCAACGGCCCGCCGAGCCATCTGCTGCTGCAACGGGTGCGCCCCGGGCGGCTCTTCGCTTACGCGCACCCTCAGACGCCCGAGATCGCCGGTCCCGTATGGCGGGAGGACGAACACGAGCGGGAACGGTGGTGCCGTCTTCTCGGCTGGTACGGCGTCGAGGCGGATCCGGCAGACCTGCGGATCGCGGTACCGGCGCCGCCCTCTCCCGCGCCAGGCGCGGTCGTCGTCCATCCCGGCGCCGACGCGGCGGCCCGCTGCTGGCCGAAGGAGCGGTTCGCGGCCGTGGCCCGGGTAGTGCGCCGGTGGGGACACGAGGTCGTCGTGACCGGGGGCGCGGGAGAGGGTCCGCTCGCGCGGTTCGTGGCGGCCAAGGCCGGACTGCCGCCGTCCGCGGTCCTGGGCGGTACCGGTGACGTGCCGTTCGACCGTCTGGCCGCCCTTGTCGCTCGGGCGCGCTGTGTGGTGGCCGGAGACACGGGCCTCGCCCACCTCGCCACGGCGCTCGGCACCCCCTCGGTCGTGCTGTTCGGTCCGGTCGCCCCTCGGTTGTGGGGGCCGCCGGCCGACGTACGGCACCGGGTGCTGTGGCATCCCGGGAACGACGACTCGGCCCGCCCCGGCGACGCCCACGGCCGGCTGCCGGACGACCGGC
>CBFHCJ010000416.1:0-6359 GCA_965654005.1 uncultured Streptomyces sp.
GCCTTCGCTCGGACCGATGACCGACGAGGCCCGCCGGCACAAGCGGATCGAGACCACCGGCGAGCTGGCCATCTTCCGCGCGGTGGGCGAGGCGCGCCACGCCCCCCCTCCACCCCACGGCCCCCCCCAGCGCAAGCGCCGGGCCGCCCGGCCGCGCAGGAGGCAGGGAGGACGGCCGCGGCGACCAGGCCCGCGCAGCGCTGCCGCCCACGACGAAGGTGCCGGGGAACGCACAGCTGCCGGCCCGGCTGAAGACACTGACCGAGGCCGCCGCACTGACCGGGATCCCGGCGAAGCGGCTGCGTGCCGACCCGGCCGCGAATATCGCGGGCGGTGCCGCACTGCTCGCCGCCGCTCAGCGGCGCCTCGGCGAGCCGCTCAGCGACGACCCGGCCGACTGGTACGGGGCGGTGGCGGAATTCTCGGGCGCGGACGACAGCGCGACGGCGGCCGCGTACGCCCATGATGTCTTCGAAGTGCTGCGCGAGGGCGAGCGGCGCATCACCGACATCGGGCAGAGCGTGCGGCTCGCCGCCGAGCCGGGCCTCGTGCCCGACACGGCGCAACTGGCCCTCACCGGGCTGCGCGCCGGCGACACGGACGGTACCGAGTGCCCGAAGGGCGTGTCCTGCGAGTGGATCCCGGCGCCGTACCAGGAGTTCGGGAAGGGCGACTACGGCAACCACGACGTGGGCGACCGGCCCGTGTCACAGAGCATCAGGTTCATCGTCATCCATGACACGGAAGGCCTGTGGGACGAGGATCTGAAGCTGGTCCAGGACCCGACCTATGTGTCGTGGAACTACACCCTGCGCTCCACGGACGGTCACATCGCCCAGCATGTGAAGGCGAAGGACGTGGCCTGGCACGCCGGCAACTGGTACGTCAACGCCACGTCGATCGGCATCGAGCACGAGGGTTTCCTCGCCTCGCCGGACGCCTGGTACACGGAGGCGATGTACCGGTCGTCGGCGCGGCTGGTGAAGTACCTGGCCGCCAAGTACCGGATTCCGCTGGACCGGCGGCACATCCTCGGCCACGACAACGTTCCGGGCCCGACGACCTCCGCGATCCCGGACATGCACACGGACCCGGGCCCGTACTGGGACTGGCGGCACTACTTCGAACTGCTCGGCAGTCCGCTGCGGGCCACGGCCGACGCCAAGGGTGGCCTGGTGACGGTCCTGCCGGACTACGCCGCGAACCGGCCTCAGTACACGGGCTGCACCACCGGCGGCAAGCCGTGTGCGGTGCACGGCTCCAGCGAGGTGCGTCTGTACAGCCGGCCGGACACGCGCTCGCCGCTGATCAAGGACATCGGTCTGTACCCCAAGGGGGACGACTCGACGATCGACGTGAACGACGTGGGCTCTCGGGTCTCCACCGGCCAGCAGTACGCGGTCGCCGGCCATGACGGGGACTGGACGGCGATCTGGTACCTGGGCCAGAAGGCCTGGTTCCGGAACCCGGAGAGGCAGCCGACAGCGGTGAACGCGTCCGGGCTCGTGGTGACGCCCAAGGCAGGCCTCACGGAGGTCCCGGTGTACGGCCGGGCGTACCCGGAGAAGGAGGCGTATCCGCAGGGCGTGCCCGCGCAGTCGGTCTCGCCGCTACCGTACAAACTGTCGGCGGGCCAGAAGTACGTCATCGGCGGTGAAGTGCCGGGCGAGTACTACTACTCGGTCACCTTCACCACAAACTCGCACAAGGTCGTGATCGGCAAGGACCGGTACTACGAGATCCAGCTCGGCCACCGGGTGGCGTTCGTCCGGGCGGCGGACGTGCGGGTGGTGTCGTCGGCGTCGTAGGACGGTATGCGGAGGGCCGGGATCAGCGGCTGATCCCGGCCCTCGTGCTGTCGTCGGCCCTGCCGTCGTCAGCCCTGCTGGAACAGCTCCGCGGGCAGCGGCTTCAGCAGTGCGTAGAGGTCGTCGGTGATGGGGCGGTCCCAGGCCGCGATGGTCACCAGGATATTGTCGCTGCGGTCGAACTGGACGCAGGAGATCCGGCTCTCGGAGAGCTTGAGGCGGCGCACGATGAGAAGGTTGTCGCCCTGCATCACCGGGATGTCCTCGGTCCCGACGACGGTGACGTCCTCGTCGTTCTCCAGCGCGATCAGGAGCTGGGCCACCTCGAAGGGGACCTCTCCCTCGGCGACGTCACGCGCCGGGGAGCCCTCCGGCAGATTGCCGATGATCATCGCGGGTCCGCGGCCGCCGAACAGGTCGTAGCGCAGGAAGACGCCCTGGCAACTGCCGTCGGGGGCGGGCAGCAGACCGGCACCGAGGTTGCCCGGCCAGTCACCCGGATCCATGGCCAGTACGTCGAAGTCGGGCCCGGCGGGAGTGGCGCTGCGGCGGCGGAGGAAGGACATGCCGCCATGGTACGTGCCGGAGCGGAAAGCGCGGGCCCGGGCCCTCGCCCGCGGAGAGCCGGTCACCTTCCGCCGAGCGGAGCCCGCCGCGCTATCACTCGGCGCCTGCTGAGTTCGTCCAGCCGGTCCAGCTCACCGGCGTCGAACAGGTGCCCGTGCAGGGCGAGCAACTCGATGATGGCCGTCGGCGTCCAGTGCCATGCGATCCCACCTCCGGGCATGATCGTGCCATGGGGCGGTGTTCGGTGAGGGCTTGTTCGCCCGGTCACCCGGCCACCCGGTCACCCGGTCACCCGGTCACCCGGTCACCCGGTCACCCGGTCACCCGGAAGTATCGGCGGGATCCGCCGTCGGTGGGACCACCGCGACCGGGCTCGCCGCGTGGAGCAGTACGGCCTGGGTGACCGAGCCGATCATGCGGGCGGGGGCGAGGAGATGGCGGCGGTGGCGACCCACGGCGACCAGTTCGGCGTCCTTGGAGGCGGCGACGAGGTGGCCTGCCGCGTCGCCGGGCGGGGTCGAAAGGTCGACCGGCACGTCCGGGTGCCGCTCGCGATGGGTGGCGAGGAGGCCGGCGGCCAGCGTCCGGGTCTCGTCCTCGACGGCGTCCTCGTCGACGGCCGGGGGCACGAGTTCGCCGGGCTCCGGCCAGACGGGGAACGGGGGCCACAGGTAGGCGGCGATCACGTGCAGCAGGGCGTCGCGGCGGTCCGCCTCCGCGAAAGCGAAGGCGAGGGTGGTCTCGGCCGGGCTGTCGACGTGCAGGCCGACGACGACCCGCGGCCCCGGCGCGACGAGCGGGCCCTCGTGCACTTCGCGTCCCGGGCGCGGCACGACGACCACGGGGCACGCGGCGTCCCGGGCGGCCGCCACGCTGTTGGAGCCGAGCACCATCAGCTGGGCGGTGGGGCCCAGTTCGGGAAGTACGGCGGGCGGGGCGCCCCGCAGGGACACGTACTCCGTCACGGGAAGGCCGGCCCGGCCCGCGAGATGCGCCCGGACCTGCTCCAGCACCGGATCCTCGACCGGCTCCGGCGGCCCGGCGACCAGAAGCTCGGGCTGTGCCCAGGGCGCGTACTGCCACGCGTGCACCACGCGCAGCGGCGCCTCGCGCAGCCGTGCGGCGGTCAGCGCCCACTCCAGGGCACGCAGGCTGTCGTCCGAGCCGTCGACGGCCGCGATGACCGGCAGGGTGCTCATGGGATCCTCGCCTCCGGCACACAGCTGTGATCGTTCCGGGGCCAGCCTGACGCAGACGGCGGCCCCGGGCCGGATTCAACGGCCGCGTGTCCGGAATTTCCGGAACGGGCGAGGACTCACCTCGGTCGGCGACTGATCATGTCAGGTCGAACTCCCCTTCCCGTGCCCCCGACACGAACGCGCCCCACTCGGCGGGGGTGAAGATCAGGGAAGGGCTTTGGGGCCGGCCACTGTTGCGCATCGCGATGAAACCTTCGACAAAGGCGATCTGGACATCTCCGAGCCCTCGGCTGCTCGAGTGCCAGTCGGCGTTGCTGAGGTCCAGCTCGGGCTTGTCCCAGCCCGCGAGCGGCTGCTGCTCGATCGTGCTCTCGGCCACGTCCGTGCTCCTCCCGGTTCGTCGTGCGCGGCCAGCCTAGCGATCGCGTCCCACCGCCGACAGGGCACGTGAGGGGGATGCCCTCCGGTGGTCGGCGGACGGTCGCCGACCAGCCACATGGAAGATGCCCGCCTGCCGGTAGAAGGAAGCCCACCGCTGTTACCACCGCCGACAGATGCGGGCCATCACGAGGTGACCGGCGATCAGAATGCCGAACAGCGCGATCCCGACCGCACTGCCGGTCTGCCGCGCGGTGTTCAGCAGGACGGAGGCGCCGCCGCCGCGCTGCCCCTCGCCGTCAGACCTCCGCGAAACGGTCCCTCAGCTCCCGCTTCAAGACCTTCCCGCTCGCGTTGCGTGGCAGCTCGTCCACGAACAGCACCCGCTTGGGCGCCTTGAAACGGGCGAGCTTCTCGCGGGCGTGGGCGATCAGTTCGTCCTCGGTCACCTCGCCGCGCCGTACGACGACCGCGGTCACCGCCTCGATCCACCGCTCGTCGGGCAGCCCGATCACGGCGACCTCGGCCACCCCCTCATGGGTGTACAGCGCGTCCTCGACCTGCCGTGAAGCTACCAGCACGCCACCGGAGTTGATGACGTCCTTGACCCGGTCGACGATCGTGAAGTATCCGTCCGCGTCCCGTACGGCGAGGTCGCCGGAGTGGAACCAGCCGTCGCGGAACGCCTCGGCCGTCTCCTCTGGCTTGTTCCAGTAGCCCTCGCACAACTGCGGTGACCGGTAGACGATTTCACCCTGCTTCCCGTCGGGCACGCCCTTGCCGGACTCGTCGACGAGCTTCGCCTCCACGAACAGCACCGGGCGCCCGCAGGACTCCATGCGCCCCTTGTGCTCGTACGGCCCGAGGACCATGGACAGCGGGCCGATCTCGCTCTGTCCGAAGCAGTTGTAGACCGCGAGCTTCGGCAGCCGTTCCTTGAGGCGCTCCAGGACGGGCACCGGCATGATCGAGGCGCCGTAGTACGCCTTGCGCAGACCGCTGAGGTCGCGCGTGGCGAAGTCGGGGCGGTTCGCGAGGCCGATCCACACGGTGGGCGGCGCGAAGAGGCTGTCGCAGCGGCCCGCCTCGATCAGCTCGAAGAGCCGGTCCCCGTCGGGCGCGTCCAGGATGACGTTCTCCGCGCCGACGGCGAGGTAGGGCAGGAGGAACACGTGCATCTGCGCCGAGTGGTAGAGGGGCAGCGAGTGCACGGGCCGGTCGCCCGCGCTCAGGTCGAGGGCGGTGATCGCGCTGAGGTACTCGTGCACCAGTGCGCGGTGCGTCATCATCGCGCCCTTGGGCTGCGCGGTCGTGCCGGACGTGTAGAGCAGTTGCGCCAGGTCCTCGCCGCGCGGTTCCTCTCCGTCGTACGGCTGCGTGGCGGCGAGCCGCGCGAGCAGCGAGTCGTCGGCGTCGCGCAGGGGCAGCGCTCGTACGCCGTCGGCGAGGTTCCCGGCGAGGTCGGGATCGGTGAGGACGAGCGCGCAGCCGGCCTGGTCGACGGTATACAGCAGATCGTCGCCGGTCAGGTTCTGGTTGACCGGCACATGTATCAGGCCGGCCCGGGCGCAGGCCAGGAAAGCGATCAGATACGCGTCGGAGTTGTGGCCGTAGGCGCCGACCCGGTCGCCGGGGGCGAGCCCGCTCTCACGCAGGACGCGGGCGGCGCGGGAGACCGCGTCGTCGAGTCCCGCATAGGTCCACGACCGGTCGCCGTAGCGGATGGCGACCCGCTCCGGGGTGCGGTCGGCGCTGCGGCGCAACGCGCCGTCCACCGTGACGTTTCGTCTCGCCGTCATGACCCGCTCCTTCGTCCGGCGTCCCTGGCTTCTTCAACCAGTCCTCGGCGGTCGCGAAGGCACCGCCGCCCTCGCCGGCGGCGTGGTACTCCTCCACGCTGTCGCCCCACCACTCGATCATCGCCCGCTTCACATGGTCCGGACAGAGTGCGGCGCCGTGAAGGCGTGCCGCATGGACGAGACGTCGTACGACTCCCTGATGTGCTCCGGCAGCGCGAGGAGGCGGTGAAACTGGGTCGGCGACATGTGCGTGCGTGCACGTGTAGGCGTCGACGAGGCGGAGCATCTCCTCGGGTGTCCACTTGTCCATCAGGACCAGCCGGTGCCCGATGTGCAGCGACGCGCCCGCGAACTGAAGCACGGCCGTATGGTGGACCAGCGAGCAGACGAGGTGAGCGTTGTCGCGGCCGAGCCTATCCCAGGGCGGGCTCCCCGAGATCTTCGAGCACCGCCATCGCCGCGTTGTGCCCCGGCACCCCGCTCACCCCGCCGCCGCGCACCGCGCCCGCCCCGCACAGCAGGACGTTCGCGTGGCGGGTCTCCACGCCCCAGCGGCCGGTGCCCTCCTGTGCGTACGGCCAGGCCAGCTCGCGGTGGAAGATGTTGCC
>CBFHCJ010000417.1:0-6349 GCA_965654005.1 uncultured Streptomyces sp.
TTCTCCAGCCTGCTGCTGATGGCCGGCGCCGTCTGGCCCGCCGTGCTCTTCCCCGGCCGCTTCCTCACCGGGGTCGGCGCCGGGGCGCTGCTGGCGGCCGGCAGCGCGTGGGTCAAGGAGCTCTCCAGCCCGCCGTACGCCGAGGCCGGCGCGGCCGGGGCCGCCGCCAAGCGGTCGGGGCTCTTCGTCTCCCTGGGCTTCGCCTCGGGCGGGCTGGTTGCCTCGGTGATCGCGCAATGGGCGCCGTACCCGCTGGTGACCGCCTATCTTCCGCACCTGCTGCTGGCTCTGGCCGCCGGGCTCGCGGCCCAGCACGCGCCTGAGACCCGGCCGCAGCGAGCGGATTCGCCTGATCTTGCCCGGACCGTGGGCTCGGTTGCGTTGCGGCGTGCGGTCCGGCGCCGCTTCCTTCGTGCCTTCCTGCTCTTCGCCCCGTGGATCTTCGCGGCCCCGACCGTCGGGTTCGCCACGCTGCCCGAGCTGGTCGACCGCGGCCTGCACGGCTGGCAGACCCTGTACGGCGGCATCACCACGGCTGTGGTGCCCCTCGCCGGCATGCTCGCCCAGCGCGCGGTCAAACGGCTGGTGGCCTGGCACCGGCTCGCGCCCGGTGTGGTCGGGCTCGTGACGAGCGCCCTCGGATACGCCGTGTCCGCACTCGCCGCGGCCGCGACCGACCCTGTGCTCGGGCTCGTGGCCGGGGCCGTCCTGGGAGCCGGATACGGACTCACCCTTGCCTTCGGGCTGACCGAGGTGACCCGGATCGCGCCGCCGGAGCACCTGGCCCGGCTCACCGCCCTGCTCTGGGCTCTGGCCTACGTCGGCATGTTCGTCCCGTACGCCATCACCCTGCTGTCCGGCGCGGTGGCAGTGCCCGCCCTGCTGATCACCGGAGCGGCCCTGGCCCTGCTGTGCTGCACCGCCTTCACGGCGCTCAACTGGCGTGCCCCGGCTGCCTGAGGTAGCCCGGACCTGTTCCCGGGCGCGAATCGCGGCCTGCGCCTGGGGGCGAGTGTGGTGCCGCCGGCGGCGGTGTGCGGGGCGGCGAGGATCTTTTCGACCATGGCGTCCTTGGTGAGGTGGCCGCGGGCGCCGACGCGCAAGGCTGCGAAGAGCGACCGGTTGTCGGGGTAGGTGGTCGGCGCGACGACGGCGACGCCCGGATGGGCTGCGACGGTGTTCCGGGTGGCTTGGACGCCGTCCATTGCGCGGCATGCGCAAGTCCATGCGGTCCACCGCCGGTGCTGGTTCGGACAGTACGATCTCGCAGGGGATGCCGGGGGTGGGATGGCACCTGTCACGTGTGTCGTGGTCCCGGCTCCAGCCGCAGCCGGCCGAACCACTCCGCCTGCCGGGGACCGAACCAGTGGTCTGGGCAGGGCGGTGCGGCTGCCGGTGGTCAGCAGCGCGAAGCGGTCGGTGAGCCCGTCGAGGATCTCGTGCGGGGTGAGCGTCCGCGGCCGGGCGGCGGCCAGTTCGATCGCGAAGGGCAGACCGTCCAGCCGGTGCACGAGCCGGGTCACCGCGTCGGCGTTCGCCTCGGTGACGGCGAACCCCGGGTCCACGGCCGCGGCGCGTTCGGCGAAGAGCACGACCGCCGGGCAGCGGAGGACCTCGCTGAGGGAGTGCCGGGCGTCAGGGTCTACGACGGGCAGCGGTTCCACCGGGAAGAGCTGCTCTCCTGTGATGCCGAGCATCTGGCGGCTGGTCGCCAGAATCCGCAGCCCCGGTGCCGCGCGCAGCAGCGTCTCGGCGATCCGCGCACAGGCATCGAGCAGGTTTCGCAGTTGTCCAGGACCAGCAGCGCCTGCCTGTCTCGCAGATACGCCGCCAGCATGTCGGTCGCGTCGGCTCCGTCCCGTCCCGGGTTGGCCAGGCCGAGCGCGACACCGACGCTCTGCGCGAGCAGCTCCGCTTCCCGCAGGTCCGCGAGTTCGACGACGTGGACGCTCTCGGCGACGGCCCGTCCCGCCTCGCCCGCCACCCGTAGCGCGAGCCGTGTCTTGCCCACGCCGCCGATCCCGGTAAGCGTGACCAGGCGAGCGGTCGACAGCAGCCGTCTGACGCAGGCGATCTCGGCACGCCGGCCGACGAGGGTGGTCAGTTCGGCCCTCGTGTCCCCGACCACCGTCACCCGTGCCCGCGTTCCCATGCGGAGCACTGTAGTGGCCCCCGGGTTTGAGTATTTCTCCCCTGTCCGGGCGGGGCCGCAGCGTCGAGACTCGTCGCGGACAGGGCTTTGGGAGACAAGTGAGGTGGCGGGTATGGCGACAGGCCGGTAACAGTCGGAACGGCTGGGCGAACTGGTGGGCATCCACCGGGGAGGGCTGGCGCGAAGGACGACGCAGATCACGGTATTCGCGGTCACCCCGCTCGGAGGTCGTCGCCGTTGGCCCCCGTCTGTCTGCCGACCACAGACGCAACCATCCCCGTTCGACGTTCCGGCAAGCGCCCCGCCGCGTCTTCGTCGACACCATGGGCGACGTCTTCCGCACCGCCGGCGTAGACGCCACCCTCGCCCGCATCGGGGCGGTCATGGCCGCCACACCACCCCACACCTACCAACCGCAGGGGCGGTTGCCAGACCCCGCCCCCAGTGTGATCCTCAGGCTGCCGAACATGTGTTGAGGGGGTGGGTGTGGTATTCGCATGGATGCTGGTCGGGGCGTCGCTGCTGTGCTACGTGGTGTTGAGCCTCCAGTTGCGGATCAGACGGAGCCGCCTCCGGCGGAGACGCTGCCTCCTGCCGTGGTGCGGCTGCTGCTGGACGGCGGCGTGCTGCGATCCTTTGCCGTGCGGGAATCCGTGCTCGCCCTGGCCAGGGACGGCAGGCTCCGGGTGACCCGACTGGACGACGGCAGCCTCGCCGTACTCCGCGACGAGGACGAGGACAAGAAGCCCGCAGCGTCGGAACAGGTCCGCCCCGACGAACAGTTGATCCTGCGCCGGATAGAGCAGCGTCGCGGCGAGCAGCCGATGGTGCCGCTGGCCGCCCTCGGGCCGGGCGACGGCGCCGAGTACAACGCCTGGTGGAACGAGTTCCGGAGCGCCGTGCGGGTGCAGGCGCTCGCCGCCGGACTCGTCTGGCCGGAGACCGACGAGCAGGAGAACACTCTTCTCAAGGTCTCCGCGGGCCTGATCGGGGTGGCGTTCTTCGTCCTTTACCTGGCGCTGGGTTGCTCGTTCTTCATATCCGCAGTCCTCACACTGATCACCCTGCCGGTGGTCATGTTTGCGCCGTACCGCCTGCTGCACGGCCCACGGCTCACTCCGGAGGGCAGGCAGGCGGCACGGTGGTGGCGGAAGAACGGCGAGACGGCGGCGTCCCGGGAACCCCCGGTTTCTCCGGCTCCCTCTCCGGCTTCCCCGGCTTCCTCGGCCTCCCAGGTGGGTGCCGCCGCCGCGCCGTCCTCCGAACGGCCGCCGCTCGAGTCGGACGAGGTGTGGTCGTCGTACGGGGGCCGCTGGCGGGTGGTTCGGGTGGCGGCGGTGAGCCGGCCGCGCTGGGGCTGGCCGTCCCAACTCGCCATCATCACCGTGCTGTTCGCAGGGATCACCACCGGCGTGGCGCTGGCCGTCCCGGACCGGGCCTGGGACGTGCCGGTCTCGGCGGGGATCCCGGCCCTGTCCTGGCTCTCGATATTCGCCGGCTGGCTGCCGGCCTACCGCAGGATCCGGAAGATCCCGCGGGAGGAGTCCATCGAGGCGGCGGTGGTACGTCGCTGGACCCGGGCGGTGTGTGACAGGGACGGCAATGTCACTGGCATCCGGTACGTCTGCGCCTTCGACGACGGGGAGTCACCGGTCGCGTTTTCCTTCGGCGTGGCCCGGGAGACCTGGGAGCGCCTGACCGTCGGCGACCACGTGCGACTGGAGATCGGCTCACGCCGCCTCCGCCTCACGTCCCTGACGGTCCTGCAGGACCACCGCCCCCGCTAGAGGGCTCGGACGGGCGAAGCCGTCTTGATCGAGTCAGGTTTGCGACTCGGGTCGGTGCTGGTCAGACGCCGAGTCCGCCCCTGAAGACGCAGTTGTCCAGTGCACGCAAGCCTGGCAGAACGCCTTCCACCGCCTCGCCCGCTGCAACGAGCGCTGTCCTCAACGCCTTCTTCGACCTCGCGGACACGATCACCACCGTCCGCAGCCTGATCCGGCGAGCCTGGACCACCCACCGCTGGGGCGACGGCCGAAGCGACGCCCATGAGCATCCGCCTATCTGCGCGACCTCTTGAGTAGTTCTCCCGATGTTCAGTGTCATGCCGACCTGCCAGGGTGGCTGCTGTCATGCGGTGCGACGCGCGTGCGCGACGGGTGTGGCGTCCGCTGATCGCGGCGGGCACCGGCCATAACACGGAAGGGGCATGCGGTGGGCTATGGAGCGCTTCCCAGAGGAGGGCCGGCGGTCCGGCCGGCGAAGCGGCGGATACGTCCTGTGTGGTACGTCGGGGCCGCGGTTCTGGCAGTGGCAGGTGTACTGGCAGCGGTCCTTGCCGGTGGAAGCAGCGGTCCCGTCACCAAGGGAGGCATGGGCGCGACACTGGACATGGTGACGGACGGTTCCGACGGCACGGGCGTCCCGTTGAAGGTCACGCTCTCGCAGATCGATCAGACCGACTCCGGGGCCGTCGTCCAACTCCACATCAGGGATACCAGCAGCTCACAGAGCGGAGACGTCAAGACGCAGTCCTTTGTCGCCGTCGAGAGCTCGGGTACGTGGATGTTCCCCATCCAGGCAATCCTCCTCAACCCCCACCAGCCCGCCGACGGCGACAACATCGGCCCCGGTCAGACGGTCACCTTCAACCTCACGTTCGACGCCACCGACGTGACCCAGGTCCTCTACAACGGCGGCGGTTTCGTCACGGACGGTCAGGGGCAACCAGCGGAAGGCTCGGCGTACTACGACGGGTCGTGGAACGTGGGCGGCTGATCAGCCGAATCGCCCACAAGAGCTCGCCTTCGGCACTTTCTGCCGTTCCCGGCCGCTGGATCCGCCCGACGAATCACGCCCGCGATAGGCCCGGCGCTCTACTGCGACTGACGAAACACGGTGATTCCATGCCACAGGGAGCGACGGATTCGATGACGGGCGCCGAGCCGGGATTCCACGACCTCGTCGGGTATCGGGTGCAACCGGCGCCGAACGCGCTTGCCGTCCGGCGCGGCATGCAGGCCGTCACGTAGGGCGACCTGGCCGGCCGGCCACAAACGCGGCCAACTCGCCACGGCGTTGCTCGATCTCCCCCCAAGAGCTGAAGGAAGCGGCCACCCGGATCGGTGCGCAGCGAGCACCGCGTGAACGCTCGCATGGTTTACCCGTTGCCCAAGCGCATCTTCGGAGAAACACGGATGGCTCCTTCGTCCTGGACGGCCGCCTCCGTTCAGCCGGCCTCCCTCCGTCGACGTGGTGCTGTGCTCGAGCGCGCGATCCTCGACTCGCGACGCGATGTACTCACGCCCCGGATTCGCTCTTCGCTCTGTGATTCACGAACGCGACACCCTGCTGGCCGAACGCTTCCACGGTGTGATCTACGAGGGGGTCGTGGAGCCGACCGTCAAGCTTCTATGTGGGGTCATCACCCGCGCGGCACCAAGCAGGGGGAGCTGTGTTCCGGCGCCGCGAACGCATATGTCTTCGACGCCGTTCCGGCGATGATGATGTAACCGATCGAAGATGTGCGAGAGCAAATGGAGCGATCAAGATATCGAAAGAGATGATCGATCAACAGATGGTTCCGCTGCTGCGGTCGTAGTGGGGCCGGGCCGGCGGGCCGTTGTCCGGGGGGACCGGGGTGTCGCACGGCGATCCCGGCGGCGTACGCTAAGGGCGCCATGCCGTACGAACCACCTACTCACACCGTCGAGCGCTCCCTCCGCGCAACGACCGGAGCGAAGGTCATCGCCGGTGTCGACGAGGTGGGGCGCGGCGCGTGGGCCGGCCCCGTCACCGTCTGCGCGGCGGTCACGGGCCTGCGCCGACCGCCCGAGGGCCTCACCGACTCCAAGCTGCTGACCGTCAAGCGGCGCACCGAGCTCGCCCAGGAGTTGGAGAAGTGGGTGACCGCGTACGCCCTCGGTCACGCCTCCCCGGAAGAGATCGACCACCTCGGGATGACGGCCGCCCTCCGGCTCGCGGCGGTACGCGCTCTGGAGGCGCTGCCCGTCCGCCCCGACGCGATCATCCTCGACGGGAAGCACAACTATCTCGGGTCGCCCTGGAACGTCCGGACGGTGATCAAGGGCGACCAGTCGTGCGTGGTGGTCGCGGCGGCCTCGGTGATCGCCAAGGTTCACCGCGACAAAATGATGGCCGAACTGGGTATCGACCATGCAGACTTCGGTTTTGCGG
>CBFHCJ010000418.1:0-6348 GCA_965654005.1 uncultured Streptomyces sp.
GACCGGCTGCGCGGGCACATAACCCTGCGGCAGTGGGGGAAGCTCGTGGTCGGCCCGGGGCGCCACGGGGGCCCCCGCAACGGGTGGCGCCTGCGGCTGCTGCCCCTGCGCCGCAGGCGGGGGTGCGGGAGCGGTGGGCATGGGCGCTGTCTCTGCCTGCGGCCCTGCTTCCGCCGTCGCTGACGCGGCCTCGGCTCCGGTCTGCGCGGGGGATCGCGCATCGGACCAAACATCCGCAGCCTCGTCGCCCTCCGCACCGGACATGGACCCGACGGAGTCACCCGACTCCGCCTCGCCGCTCCGCTCCTCCTGCGACTCCTCGTCGTCGTGGTCACCGCCGAAAAGCCTCGCCGCTTCGGCATCGGCGGCAGCATGGTTGAGCTCAGGCATCGGCTGTTCGGGCATCGGCTGCCCGGGAGCGGGCTGTTCAGGGACGCCCGCCGCCGGGGCAGCGGCCTGGGGCGGGTTGCCCTGGGCGTCCTCGTCGACCGGCCGCAGCACCGGGAAGCCGGGCGCGACGGGGGGTTGGGCCTGCGTCTGCTGCTGAGGTTGTCCGTAACCGCCCGATGCGTCCTGGCTCGGCTGGGGCGCGCCCGCTCCCGTCTGCTGCGGGTAGCCGTACCCGCCGGGTGCTGCCGCGTTGCCGGCCGCATGGGGGGTGCCCGGAGCGGACTGCTGCTGCGGGAATCCGTAGCCACCCGGGCCGTACTGGTTCGTGCCGGGCGCTTCCTGGGTGTACGGCTGCGCCGGTGCGGGAGCGTGCGGTGCGGGAGCGTGCGGTGCGGGAGCGTGCGGTGCGGGAGCGTGCGGGGAAGGAGCCTGGGGCGCGGCACCGCCCGGCGGCCCGGTGTGCGACCCGAGGGGCTGTCCGGACGGCGGAGGCGGTGGTAGCGAAGTCTGCCCGGCGCCCTGCTGTCCGCCGGCCGTGGAGCCACCCTGCGTGCTTTCGGCGTACCAGGCGGGAGGCGTGTAGACGATTTCGAACTCGCCGGTGAGATCCATCTCGTGATCGTCCCCGTCCGAGGACGGGCTGCCGCCGTTGTACTCGGACCGATCGCTGTTCACTGCTTGCCTCCTGGTCAGCCACTGCTGCTGAGCTGGTCGTCGTCGCGGCCTGACGGACTGAGTGGCGAGTCCCGAACGGCTGCGATCGTCACCGCATCACCAGAAGACTAATCACTCGCATCGCGGTATGGAAAAGCGCCCGTGGGCGCTGCCGGGTCGGCACCGCGCTCCGGAAGATGACGACACGTCAGTCCATACGGCGGGCCACGCCGAGAAGGCCAGTTTCCGCATCGGTGGGTTCGGTCATGACGAACTTGCCGTGCTTGCGGGTGCACCACAGGGCGACGCCGTCGTAAAGGGTCGGCAGCAGCTGGAGATGCTCGTCCGGGAGGCCCAGGGTGTCGCGCACGATCTCGGTCTCCTGGGGTGAGATGCGCTGGATCCCGACCAGATGGGCCTGGGCCAGCCAACGCGGCGCGTGCTGCCCGATGAAGGGCAGGACCGTCACCACGGCCTGCCACGGCAGGGAGGTCACTCGCCCACGCGGCGGGCGGACACCACAGTCCCGGATCAACACGACCGGGCTCGAGACGGAGGGGCCCTGCGCGGGCACACGTCCCACCGGATGGACCGTCATGCACTGCTGACCGCCGCCCGCTGCCTGGGCCAACTGCTGCCAGGCCTGCGGACGTCCGGTCTCGACCCCCACGCGCGCGCCCGTCGCGGCGGCGCGCAGCGCCAGCACCTGGGCGAGCCAAAGGCCGCCCACGAGTACGACGTCGAAGGGGGTGGGACGGGACAGGCCGAGCACGGCCGGCTGCGATTCCGGGTCGGTGCCGATGATCACGCCGTCGTCGCCGATCGGCATGCTGATCGCAGTGAGCTCGTCGGCGGTGACGACATGACGGTTCCGGCGCGGCCCGCGCAGCCCGAAACCCGGGCTGAAGATGCGCCGTTGCTGCTGCGGCGACTGCGGCTGCCGGACGATGGGGATCATGCCGGTGTCGGTGGGCGAGGCCAGGTGCGCGGGTGTGCGTCCGGAAGCGGCCCGGCCCTGCTGTCCCGGGGGCATGGTCGAGGCGGGGTGGGACATCAGTACGTACCTCCGAGCGGCAGAGTGGCCAGGGCTCCGGGGACCTGCTCCCGGTCCAGGCGTACCAGACCGACCTTCGCGGCACTCGCGGCCCGCTCCAACTCCCGTCCCACCTCGCCGAGTTCACTGTCACCACGGGCGGTGACGCGGATGTGCCCGGTGAGCGAGACACCCCGGTTGCCGGCCTTGCTCAGGGTCATGCTGAACGTCGTGGCGAGCACGGGGAGCGAGGTGAACCGCGTGATCAGCTCGGGCAGCGCCACACCGCCCTCCCCCAACTGCGGCCAGCGGGAGAGCCAGTACGTGGTGTGCCACCGGTCGTCGACCCGCCAGGTCCGTACCGACTCGACCGTACGCCGTTGGGGCTGCCGCCCGTCCTGAGCGTGCTGCGCGTTGGCCCGCGGGTTCAGGCAGCTGGATGTCGCGAGCGCCTGCACCAGTTCGTTCTCGTCCAGAATGGTCGCCTTGAAGCCGGCCCCGGCCAGCCGGCTCGCCAACTGGTCCGCCACCCGCAGCAGTGCACGCTCCGCCCCGGGAACGCCGTCTCCGCGCGCCTGAACCGCCTCAGGGCACAGTTCCGGGTCGAGCTTGAGGGCCACCCAGGTGAGCCGGAGCGCGGGAGAACCGGCCTGCGCCTGGAGGGAGCCGTACGACCGCGCGGCGACCGACTGCTGGGGCAGATGCGGCGCGGGCGCCGGCTGGGTGTGCTGCACGACCTGCGCGGACGCCAGACGGATCCCGTCGACCTCCAGGGCGTCGTGGATCAGATGGAGCGGCAGTTGCCGACCGGCGGACTCGGGACGCAGAGGCTGGTCTCCCGGCTGCACGAAGAGCACGGCGGTCAAGAAGGTCCCGTCACCGATCAGGCCGATCGAGCGGTTGTCACGGGACACGAAGCCGTACGTCCGCAGGGCCGGATCGCACTCCACGACCGGGGCCAGCATCGCGTCCGTGTCGGGCGGCACCGGCAGCTTGGCGTCGCGTCGGCGCTGCCGGAGGGCGCGCGCCGTCTCGTACCACTCGGACAGCGGACGCCGCCCCCGACGCAGGACCGCCAGGAGCAGCAACAGCACCGCCACGGCACCGGCCGGGGCCAGCAGCCAGGACGCGTCGGTGGCCCAGGCGGCCAGCATGACCGCCGCCGCGAGCTCCACCAGGACGAGCTGCTGCAGCCGCACCGGGCCCAGACCACCGGGGCGGGGCAGCGTGCGCGGCGACGCGGCGACGGGGGCGGCCGGAGCGACCGACGTACGTCTGCGGCTCGGATCTCCCTGTGGCTGCTGTGCGCGGCGTCCGCGCCGAGTCCTCGTAGCGCTGCTCATCCCCCGGGACATCCCTTTCGCGAAGTAGTGGCCGTTCGCCGGGCCCACATCGTCCATGCGAGTGGCTCACGGTACCCGCTGCGGAACGCGAGGCGACACAGGGGACACCGAAACCCCAGGTGGTCAGCCTTTCACGGACCGACCCCGCATGGTGGAGTGCTGTGGTGAAGCTCTGTGAAGATGCGGGGTCGGCCGCGCACCTGGTGACCCGTCGGCCTGAGGCGCAGGGCATAGTAGGGGCCTGCGCGGCCGAAGCTGCCTTTCGGAAGCTGCCTCAGCTGCCTTTCAGAAGCCGCCTTTCGAGCACGATGAGGCATCAGGGACGCGATCGGGCATCACCGTCGCGATCGAGCATCACAGTCACGATCGAGCAGTAAAAAACGGGAGAAACGGGGACCATGGCAAAGCGTCAGGACGAGCTCGCCGCCTACAACTTCGCTCGCAAGCGTACGGTCGCGGCGTTCCTGGCGCCGTCGCCGGGCGGCTCGGAGGAGGGCGCGCCGCGTCCCATGCGTACGGTGACGCCCAGCCTGGCGGTCGGCGTCATCCTGGTGGTGGGCTTCATAGCCTGGGGCGCGATCAAGCCGGCGGCACCCCAGGGCTGGGACACCCCAGGTGAGTACATCATCGTCGACAGCGACTCCACGACGCGCTACGTCGTCCTCGACGACAAGACGTCGAGCGGCAAGAGCGTCCCGACGCTGCACCCCGTCCTCAACTACGCCTCCGCGAAACTCCTCCTGGACAAGGACAAGGGCAGTGTCCTCGAGGTCTCCGGCAAGGAGATCGACAAGAGCGGCATCGCGCACGGCGCGACCCTCGGCATCCCGTACGCCCCCGACCGGCTGCCCTCCAAGGACGACGCGGAGCAGGCGAAGACCTGGGCGGTGTGCGAGCGCCCGGGTGCGGGATCGGATGCCAACATCGACCGTGCCGTCTTCGTCCTCGACGCCGCCGACGCCAAGTCGCTGGACAACGCGGGCAAGGTCGACCCCCGTGAGGCTCTGTACGTCGTCGACAGCAAGACCTCACGGGAATACCTGGTCGACGGCAAGGGCAACGCCTTCCTGCTGGGCGGTACGTCAGGTCTCGACAGGACCACCATGGAGCAGCTGCGCTCCGCGGTGTTCGGCAGCAGGGCAGAGCCGCAGCCGGTGAGCCAGGAGTGGCTGGGCACCCTCAACGTGGGCGGAGTCATCACCTTCCCGACGGTCCCGTCCGCCGGTACCCCGACCTCGGTCCGGGGGCTTCCCGCCGAGGCGAGCACGGTGGGCCGGGTGCTCAAGGCACAGGACGCGCAGGGCGAGCAGTACTACGTCGTCCTCAAGGACAAGATCGCCGCCATCACGCCCTTCGTCGCCAACCTGCTCAAGCAGTCGCCCTCCGCCCAACAGGCGTACGGGACCGACGACATCACCGACATCGAGGTCAGCTCCCAGCAGATCATCGCAGCCAACGGCGGCCAGGCGGATTCCTTCTACGCGGACAAGGGCTGGCCCCAGACCGTTCCACAGCAGGCCAACCCCGCGGCCACGGGGACCAGCGACGCCCGTACCACCTCGTGCAGCGTCTACAAGGGCACCATCGGAGCGGACAAGAAGCCGCAGCTCGCCGCCTGGGCGGGAACGACGTACCCCAAGAGGGTCGTCGCCGATTCACTGAGCGCCTACGTCTCGTCCGGCTCGGGGCTCCTCTTCCAGGAGGTCACCGGTGCGGCGGGAGGCGGCGGTTCGTGGTACCTGCTGACGGACACGGGCCTGCGGTACTCGCTGCCGTCGAACAACGACAGTGAGGCGAAGTCGAGCGGCAGCAGTTCGTCCTCGTCGGCGAGCGGGTCGTCGCAGGGCGACGCGAGCGAGACGGACAAGGCGCGCACGCGGCTGGGTTACGAGGACGTCTCCACCCCCGCGATCGTGCCGCAGTCCTGGGCGACGTTCATCCCGAAGGGGCCTACCCTGGACACCGGCGACGCGGCGCAGGAACAGAGCCAGTGATCGCCCAACTGACCGGTCTGCAGGCACACTTGAGAGTCGTACCGTCTAAGGGTCACAAGACGATCGCTCAAGCGTGTGGGCCGTGTAACTGATTGGCCTTGCCTGTGGATGAGTGACAGGCTGGCGATAGAGTATTTGCAGCGCTCAACGGTGCGAAGCTTCTCCGGGCACCAGTGCAGGTTTCCCGGATCAACAACGACATGGGGGAAGGTTCATCATGGCCGGCCAGTTCCGGGTAACAGAGGACGAACTCACCAAGCTCTCCAGCGACATCAACACCGTGAACGGTCAGCTACAGGGAGAGATCCGCCGTCTCAACGGCGTGATCGAGCAGATCGCGGGTGGCTGGAAGGGCCAGGCGGCCACGTCCTACCACCAGCTGCAGGAGCGCTGGAACGCGGACGCGAAGAAGATGAGCGACATCCTGAACGACATCAAGGAAGCCGTGGACTCCACGCGGAGCAACTACTCCGCTTCGGAAGAGCAGCAGAACGCCGAGGTCAGCAAGATCATGTCGGACTTCGGCTGATCAAGCCGGATTCCAGCGGCACTTCACGATCTCTTTCGATCTCCACTCACTTCCTACGACTCTTCCTGAAAGGGAACGACGATGTCGATCCTCGTCAATTACGCGACCATCACCAACGCGTCCACGGACGTGCGTACGAGCGCCGGCCGCATCAAGCAGCAGCTCGAGGACCTCGAGGCCTCGGTCAAGCGCGTCGCCACCACCTGGGAAGGTGAGGCGCAGGAGGGTTACCAGCGCAAGCAGCGCGAGTGGGACCAGACCGCTCAGGACCTGCACTCGACCCTGCTGAAGATCGCCACGGCGCTGCAGAACGCGGCCGAGAACTACCAGGCCACCGAGAAGAGCAACGCGTCGACCTGGGGCTGAGCCCGTCCGCGCCCCGAGGGACATGAGATGAGGACAATC
>CBFHCJ010000419.1:0-6343 GCA_965654005.1 uncultured Streptomyces sp.
AGAACGTACGGCGCAGCGACTGGAATCCCCCGAAGTGCGTGAGGCGTCCGGCGTTCCGGCGTAGCGCGCCGCGGGGCCGGGCCCTTACGGGGCGCTCCTCTCCATCGCTATGGCGTGCAGCTTCTCCAGCCGCTCCCGCGACTGCTGATCCGCCGGCGCGTACGTCACCATCCGCGCCCCGTTGTGCGGCCCCAGCCACAGATCCGTGTGGTCCAGCGTCAGCAGCCCCACATACGCGTTGCGGAACTGCTTGCGCTTGCTGCGGGAGCCCACCACCTCGTGCAGTTCCCAGGCCTCGCGGAACTCGGCGGACTCGGTCATCAGCCGCTTTATCAGCATCTTCCAGCCGGGCTCGCCGAGATGGTCGGCCATGTTGGCGCGGAACTTGGCGGCCATCAGCCGCATGGTCTCCTCGTGCTGGACGATCGACGCCCGCCAGTCCGGGTGGGTGTAGCACAGGAGCATGCAGTTGCGGTCCGCCGGCGCGACGGCGTCGAGGTCGCACATCAGCAGCCCGTACGTGCGGTTGTAGGCGAGGATGTCGTACCGGCTGTTGCAGATGCAGGACGCGAACGGCTCCAGTTGCTCCAGCAGGAGGCGCTGGGCGTCGGTGACCGACGGGCAGTGCGAGCCGGGCGCCGGGTCGACGGCTCCCGCGAGGTTGAACAGATGCGCCCGCTCGCTGGCGTCGAGCAGCAGGGTGCGGGCGAGGGCGTCGAGGACCTGGACGGACACCTGGATGTCGCGGGCCTGTTCGAGCCAGGTGTACCAGGTGACGCCGACCGCGGAAAGCTGCGCGACCTCCTCGCGGCGCAGCCCCGGGGTGCGGCGGCGTCGGCCGCGGGGCAGTCCGACCTGCTCGGGGGTGATGTGCTCGCGGCGGTGTCGCAGGAACGCGGCCAGTTCGTGCCGCCGGATGTCGGAAGCGGGCGTCTCGCGGGGCCTCTGCTCCCGGACCACCTGCTCCGGGCTCACCCGTTCCCGGATCGTCTGCTCCGGGCTCACCCGTTCCCGGATCATATGCTCCGGGCTCACCTGTTCCCGGATCGCCTGTTCCCGGCGCTTGCGGACCGCCGCCGTCTCCTGCACGATCTCCTGCACCATGGTCGCCATGCCCCCAGCCTGCCGTCCGTCGGACCCTGTTTCCAGGTAGTGCTTGTACTAGGATAAAGAAACTCTGGTACCACGCTGAGAGGTGGCGGAAGCTCTATGACGTGACCGAAACTCTGAGTTCCCATACCGTCCGCTCCCCGGTGGCAGAACCCCGGCTGGGCGGGCTCGGTTTGTTCACGGTGCTGCTGGCCGCGGCACTGCCCCTCATCGACTTCTTCATCGTCAACGTCGCCCTCCCGACGATGGGCCAGGACCTGCACGCGAGCGAGGCCGTCCTGGAACTGGTGGTCGCCGGGTACGGAGTGTCGTACGCCGTCCTGCTCGTCCTCGGCGGGCGGCTCGGCGACCTCTTCGGGCGGCGCGAGTTCTTCCTCGGCGGGATGGCGGCCTTCGGAGTGACCTCGCTGGCGTGCGGGCTCGCGCCGAACGCCTGGACGCTGGTCGCGGCGCGCGTCGCGCAGGGCGCGGCGGCGGCGGCGATGCTGCCGCAGGTGCTCGCCACGATCCAGGCGGCCACCAGCGGGCAGCGACGCGCCAAGGCGATGGGCCTGTACGGCGCGACGGCCGGCCTCTCCATGGTGGCCGGGCAGATCCTCGGCGGCGTGCTCGTGGCCGCGGACATCTGGGGCACCGGCTGGCGTTCGGTGTTCCTCGTCAACGTCCCGGTCGTGGTGGTCGGCCTGGTGCTGGCCGCGCGTACGGTCCCGGAGACCCGCTCGCAGCACCCGGAGCCGGTGGACGGCCCCGGCACGGTCCTGCTCGCCGTGTCGCTGCTGACGCTGCTCGCACCGCTCACCGAGGGCCGTGCGGCGGGCTGGCCGCTGTGGACCTGGCTGGCCCTTGCCGCCTTCCCGTTCGCCACGTGGGCGTTCTACGCGGTGGAGCGCCGGGCGGACCGCGAGGGCCGTACGCCACTGGTGCCGCCCAGCCTGTTCGCGCTGGTGTCGCTGCGCCGCGGACTGATCATGATGGTGCCGTTCGCGATCGGGTTCAGCGGGTTCATGTTCGTGATCGCGGTGGCGCTGCAGCGCGGCGCCGGGCTCGGACCGGTCCTGGCGGGTCTTTCGCTCACGCCCATGGCGGTGGCGTTCTTCGTCGTCTCGCTGTGCGGGCCGCGGCTCGTCGCCCGGTTCGGCACCCGGGTGGTGACCGTCGGCGGGCTGGTCCAGGCGGTCGGTCTGGCGCTGCTGGTGCTCACGGCCTGGCGTTCCTGGCCGCACCTGGGCGTGCTGGAGATGCTGCCGGGCGCGGCGGTGGCCGGTGCGGGCCAGGCTCTCCAGCTCCCGATCCTGCTCCGTCTCATCCTCTCCGAGGTACCCCCGGCCCGGGCGGGCGTCGGCGGCGGCGTCATGATCACCGCCCAGCAGTCGGCGCTGGCGCTGGGCGTGGCGACGCTCGGCTCCCTCTTCCTGGCGCTCGTCCCCGGCATGGGCATGCGGGACGCACTGGTGACCACGCTCCTGGTCCAGCTGGCCGCGGTGGCCCTCACGATCGCCCTGAGCCTGCGGCTGCCGCGAACGATGAGCTAGCGCCCGGCACCCGTTCGCCCCCGTCGCGCACCGAGGCGGCGATAGGCAGATTCGTACCAGGTCCGGGTCTGGAACCAGGTCCTTCCCGAGGGCGCGGGTGGGACGGATCTGCCGATCTCGGGAATTCAGTCGACGTACGAGTCGAGAGTGCCGCGACGTCGGATGTCGAGTGTCGCGCAGTGGAATGAGCCGCCGAACGGCGCGTAGTGCAGCAGGTCGCAGGGAATAGGATCGAACCCCCATTTTTCGAGCGCGCGCAGCATGTCGGTGTGGTGCCGCTCTGCGATCACCCGTTTTTCGTCGACCATGAGGATGTTCATGTTGAGCCACTTGCCGCAGATCGAGGTGATCTTGAGCAGGCGGTCGTCGAGCGGGGTGGGTTCGGGGGCGATCAGGATGTCCCACGACTTCAGGACGTCGGGCAGCCGGTCCACGTCGATGTATTCGGGATTGACCAGTGCCTTGCCGGGCGAGAGCAGGGCGAACGTCGTGTCGATGTGCATGGGTGTGCGACAGCGGCTCTCGATCTCGTGGATGCGATAGCCGGGCCCGAGATGACGGCGCAACCAGTCGATGCCCATTCGGTTGGTGACATTGCTTCGTGTGACGAACAGGTCGCGTCCCGCGCGCACGAAATCCGCCGCATCGAATACGGGTTCAAAATCGGTGAGGATGTAGCGCATGGGTCCGCCGGCTCCGGGCGTACGGAAGTCCGCCTCGAACAGTGCGTCGGTGAGCTGCGGCTTGGGAGCTGCCGTCCAGCGCGCGCCGCGCCGGAAGTAGTCCTTGAGGATCGCGCGATAGGAGTGGGTCTCGAAATATCGGCACGGCCATGCCATCGGGGTCTCGATGATCTCGTCGCCGATCACGAGCATGCTGTCGCGTGGACAGGTGTTGCAAAAACCACTCGAGGACCAGTCGGGCGTGCCGAAGCGTTTCCTGTGGTCGACCGCGTCCGGGCGCCTGACCGTGATATCGAGGGACTGCAGGAGAGCGATGAACTCATCGAGTTCGTGCTGCGCCCGCTCGATCAGCAGGCGCGGATACCGGAAGCCGGCGGCAAGCCCCTGCAGCCGCCCTGCCCATGGCGGGATGTTGCAGGCCACGACCGGATGCTTGGAGGGGATCGCCGCGCCGTCGAGTCGCCCGACGATGATCTCCTCCAGCGGGTCCCACTCGTTGTGTGAGCTGACCGGCGAAACGAGAGGTTCCGCAGCGTTGTCACACATGGCGGATGGTGCCGACATCACACGTGGTCCACTGCCCACATCGTCCGGACATCGCTGTCGACCGCTTCCGGTGGAATCGGGCCTCTGCGCTGACGCCATACTCAACCGCTTTCGATCACAGAAACTCGGAATCAATTAACCGGTGTGTTTCCCCGGACATCGCTGACTTTCACAGGCGCAGCTGACGTCCAGTTCCTCGATCACGTCACCATGGCGGTATACACCAGCCGGCACCATTCAACGAATCCCGCGGCCAGATCCAGAACTTGTGTCTTCGGGTCCTCGGGTCCTCGTCGCGCAGAGCAGGCGCGTACTCGGTCGGGTGTTCGGACTGCACCCCGCACTGAGACCGGGGACGTGAACAAGGGCACGCACGCCTTCGGTGTCCGGCGCCATACGGAGGGCCGCGGTGACGCCCGCCCGGCGCCATACGGAAAGCCGCGACTCTCTTCCAGGACGTCCCCGAGCCGAAGGCCTCGAAGAACCGGCTGCACATCGACGTCCGCGCCGGTCCGGCCGCCCGGGACGCGACGGTCGCGCGCCTGCAGTCCCTGGGCGCGACCCGCGTCGAGGAGGTGGACAAGGGCCCCGCCGGCCACTGGTGGGTCATGCGGAACCCGGAGGGCAACGAGTTCTGCGTCGCCTGAGCGCGGTCCGCGTCAGGCGCCGGCCCGCAGCCCTCGTATCAGGAGATCCACCAAGGCCTCGAACTCCTCCCCCGCCTCCGGCCGCCGCCACTGCCCCGCGTACGCCGGGTCGTGGAAACGCCCCGTCGCCTGGAAGACCGCACGGGCGGTGACCGCCGGGTCGGGGGTCGCCGCGAACGCGCCGCGCGCCACACCGTCGCGGACGATCTCCGTGAGCTGGTCGGTCAGCTCCGCGATGTGCTGGTCCACCGCCTGACTGCTCTCCCCGGCCAGCACGCTGAACGTGGCGAACAGCTCGGGGTCGTCCCCCGCCTTGCGCCGCTTGGCGTCGAACAGCCCCCGCAGCCAGTCCCGCAGCCGTGCCTCGGGGTCCCGCCCCTCGGTGACGAACCCGGCCAGCACCTCGGCCGTACGGTCCAGCCACCGCTTCGTGACCGCCTCCCGCAGCGCCGCCTTCGTACGGAAGTGGCGGTACACGCTGCCATGGCTGACGCCGAGCGCGCGGGCCACGTCCACCACGGTGGCCTTGGCCGGGCCGTGGCGGCGCAGCACCTCCTCGGTCGCCTCGAGGATGCGCTCGGCGGTCAGGGTCTCGGTGGTCGGTGCCATGGCCTAGACCGTACCCGGCCTCGGGTTCACTTCTTGGTGCCGAGCTGTGCCATCTGCGCGGCCGGGTAGCGGTCGCCCGCCGCCGCGTCCGCCGGCACGGCCTCCTCGATCGCCGTCAGGTCGGCCTCTTCCAGCGTCACGTCCAGCGCGCCCAACGACTCCGCCAGCCGCTCCCGTGTGCGGGCGCCGACCAGCGGCACGATGTCCTCACCGCGCGAGAGCACCCAGGCGATCGCGATCTGCGCGACCGTCACGCCCTTCTGCTCGGCGATCTTTCGCAGCGCCTCGACGAGGTTCAGGTTGTGCTGGAGGTTCTCACCCTGGAAGCGGGGCGAGTGCGCCCGGAAGTCGTTCGCGGCGAGCCGCCGGTCGCGGGTGAAGTGGCCGGAGATCAGACCGCGGGACAGGACGCCGTAGGCGGTGATGGCGATGCCCAGCTCGCGGGTGGTCGGCAGGATCTCGTCCTCGATGGCGCGCGAGATCAGCGAGTACTCGATCTGCAGGTCGCTGATCGGGGCGACGGCGGCGGCGCGGCGGATGGTGTCGGCGTCGACCTCGCTGAGGCCGATGTGCCGGACGTGCCCCTTCTCCACCAGTTCCGCGATCGCGCCGACCGTCTCCTCGATCGGCACGTTCGGGTCGACGCGGGCGATGCGGTAGACGTCGATGTGGTCGACGCCGAGCCGCTGGAGCGAGTACGTGGCGAAGTTCTTCACGGCGGCGGGGCGGCCGTCGAAGCCGCTCCAGTTGCCGTCCGGGTCGCGCAGGGCGCCGAACTTCACGCTGAGCAGCGCCTGTTCGCGACGGGCCGCGGGGGCGGCGCGCAGGGCCTCGCCGATCAGCATCTCGTTGTGGCCCATGGCGTAGAAGTCGCCGGTGTCGAGCAGGGTCACGCCCGCTTCGAGGGCGGCCTGGATGGTGGCGACGGCCTCGTCCCGGTCCACCTCGCCGTACAACGTGGACATGCCCATGCAGCCGAGGCCCAGGGCGGAGACCTGGGGGCCGGTGGTGCCGAGGGGGCGGGTGCGCATGAGGGCTCCTTGGGTTCGGGCGGATCACCTGCCTTCAGCATCACATGACAGATGACAGATTTCAATATCTGTCATCTGTCAGTGCCAGCCCGTGCAGAAAACGAAAAAACGCCGGGCGAGGTGGGAAACACCAGCACGCCCGGCGGTCGGGGCGCCCGTGGACAGGTGATGACCTCGTCGGGCGT
>CBFHCJ010000420.1:0-6332 GCA_965654005.1 uncultured Streptomyces sp.
GCTGACCTGCGGCGATGGAACCTCAAAGGAGATTTTGAGAGTCCTCACAGGGTTTTTCTCACCTTCGTGGGTCACAGTGGGAGCTGATGAACCGCATCACACGCACCCCTGGCAACCGCCGGCACGCGTTCTTCGGTGCCATCGTGCTGCTGGCCGTCACGTCGTCCTCCGTGGCAGTCGCCGACGGCGGTCCCGGACCGCTGGGTCTGACCGCCCAGGCCCAGATCAACTCGGCCAGCTCGCGGGTCGGCGCGCTCTTCAACGCGAGCGGCGCACTGGAGGGCGGCCACTTCTGCACCGCGTCCGTGGTGCAGAGCAAGGGCCACAACCTGATCGCCACCGCCGCGCACTGCCTGACCGGCGGCACGATCTGGTTCGCTCCCGGCTACCGGGACGGCAAGGCGCCGTACGGGGTGTGGAAGGTGACCAAGACGTACGTCGGTGACGCCTGGAGCGGTGACCAGGACGAGAACAGCGACGTCGCCTTCGCCACCGTGGAGTCCATCGGTGGTGTGGACGTCGAGGACATCGTCGGTGGGAACAGGCTCGTCACGGGGCAGGAGACCGGTGCCACCGCCGTCACCGTCACGGGATACCCCAGCTCGCAGGAGATCCCGATCATCTGCACCAACAAGCCGATCGCCCACAGCAGTACGCAACAACGCATCGACTGCCCGAAGTTCACCGGCGGCACGAGCGGCAGCCCCTGGGTGAACGGCGACGGCGACGTGGTGGGCATCCTCGGCGGCCACGAGCAGGGCGGCTCCACCGCCGACACTTCCTACAGCGTCGTCCTCGGCAACGAGGTCGCGACCCTGTATCGGGCCGCCTCGGGCCAGTAGCCGCGAACCCGTACCGGGCCTGGCCCTCCGGCCACTGGCCGCACCTCTGTGCCGCGCCGCCTCGGGCGAGTAGCCGCACCCCCGTACCAGGCCCCTCCGGCCAGTAGCCGCACCCCCGTACCGGGCCCCTCCCCGGCCAGTAGCCACAGCCGTGCAGCCCCGCCGAGCCCGACTCCGCGCCCGCACCCCGCATTTGGCCGATCTCATGCGTTCCTGACGGCCGTACCAGGGCTTTCCCGCTTCCGCTGACAGCCGGCGCCCCTACACTGACCCTCGGCGTACTCCCAGGCTGCGAGGGGCGGTTGACGGTGCGTAAGGCGTGGATCTGGGCGACCGTTGCCGTCGGTGCCGCGCTGAGCTTCGTGATGCTGCTCGTCGTAGGGGTCTACATGGTCGCCGGGAACCTCGCCAACGGGATCGGTGAGGGGGCCGTAGGGCTCGCCAAGAACGCCGTGCCCGCCGCGTACTCGTCGATCGTGCAGAAGTGGGGCAACCTGTGCAGCGCGATCAATCCCGCGCTGCTCGCCGCCCAGCTCTACCAGGAGAGCGGCTTCAACCCGAACGCCCAGAGCCCCGCGAAGGCCGAGGGGATAGCGCAGTTCGTCCCCAGCACCTGGGCCACCCACGGCATCGACGGCAACGGTGACGGGGTGGCCGACGTCTGGGACCCGCGCGACGCCATCCCGTCGGCCGCCTCGTACGACTGCAAGCTCGCCTCCTACGTCAAGACCGTGCCGGGCAACCCGACGGAGAACATGCTCGCCGCCTACAACGCGGGGGCCGACGCGGTCATCAAGTACGGGGGCGTGCCGCCGTACAAGGAGACCCAGAACTATGTGAAGACGATCACGACCCTGGCGGAGAGCTTCGCCGCGCCCGTCCAGCGGCTCGACCCGTCGAAGCAGGCGGCCGGGGCGATCTACTACGCCCAGAAGAAGCTCGGCACCCCCTACCTGTGGGGCGGCGACGGCAGCGCCGCCGATGGCGGGCGCTTCGACTGCTCCGGGTTGACCAAGGCCGCGTACGAGAGTGTCGGCATCACCCTGCCGCGCGTCGCCAACGACCAGTACAACGCCGGACCGCACCCGAAACGGGACGAACTCCTCCCGGGTGACCTGGTGTTCTTCTCACACGACCCGACCGATTCCCGCGCCATCCATCACGTCGGGATCTACGTCGGCGGCGGCTACATGATCGACGCGCCGAGGACCGGCGCCGTCATCCGTTTCGACCCGATCGACACCTCTGATTACTTCGGGGCGACGCGTGTCACCGAAGATGGCGCGAAAGCGCTGCCCACCACGGTGTGAACAGGGGTGCGAACGGTGCTCAAAGGGCACACACCGGACGGAATCCTCCGATAAGCACACCCCCTGAGCTGCGAAGACGAGTCTCTCTTCGATAACGTCTGCGTGATCTTTCGGTGGAGGGTGGAGCCTGGAGAAGGGGACCGTGCGTTCCTTTTCCGGTAGAGGGTCGACGTACGGCAGTCGGCTTGATGCGGAGCGGATCTACGACCACGGGGGTGGCGGAGCGGCGCGCGTACGGGCGCGTCCGCGCAACGGTACAGACGACGAAGGGGCCGCGCACCATGGCTGCACTCGCCGAATCCGGGTCGAACCCCGACGTCGATCTGCTGTACGACATCAATGGCCTGGCCAAGCAGGCGCCGCACTGGTTCGACCGCGTCATGGAGTTCGTCGGTGAGTACGGACTGCTGCTCGCCATGGTGCTGGTCGTCCTGTGGTGCTGGTGGAGCGTGCGTCGGCGTGGCGGCGAGGACGCGGCGTCCTCCGTGGCCGCGCTCGTGTGGGCCCCGCTGGCCGCCGCGCTCGCCGTGGTGGTGAACGTACCGATCCGGGGCTTCGTGAAGCGCTCGCGGCCGTTCGTCGACCATCAGGGGCTCGACGTCCTCGTCACCGGCAAGACCGACTACTCCTTCGTCAGCGACCACGCCACGCTCACGATGGCGATGGCGGTCGCCCTGTTCGTGGCCAACCGGAAGTTCGGGCTCATCGGCCTCGGGCTCGCGCTGTTCGAAGGGTTCTGCCGGGTCTACATGGGCGTGCACTACCCGACGGACGTCATCGGCGGCTTCGCCCTCGGCACGGCCGTCGCCCTGCTGCTCTCCCCGCTCGCCTCGGCCCTGCTCACCCCGGTCGCCAAGGCCGTCGAGCGCTCCCCGCGCGCCGGCCGGCTGATCCGGGCACGCGGGGCGGACGCCGCGGAGGCCGTGATTCCAGGGGCGCGGACGGAGTCGGCGGCCGAGGAACGGGACCTGGCGGCCTGACCCCCGCAGCTCTTCCGCGCGCCCGGCCGATTGAACGGCGAGGCCGCCCAGAAGCGTTCGGGACGGCCTGGCGGCTTCGAGAAGAACGCGGGGCTCGGCCACAGCGCCTGCGGGAACGTCCAGAAGCCGTTCGGGTCGTACTGGCGCTTCAACCGCTTCAGACGGGCGGCCGCGTCTCCGTAGTACGCCTTGCGCCAGTTCGTCAGGGTCGGATCCGTGTGGTTCCGGTACGCGGCCCCGGAGGCGTAGCTGCCCATGGACGCGTGCGCGGACGTCGGCCAGGACTGGGCCGTCGCGCCGGAGGTGCCCGCGCGCCGGCTCGCGATGTCTCAGCCGGCCGTCGCCGGAGGACCAGCCGGCGTAGGAGTGGCCGCCGTTGCGTATGGCGACCTCGATGCTGTGGGCATGGGCGTACGACAGCACGGTGCGGATGCCGTCGGCGTGCGCCACGTACGCGACGGCCGCGGGCTTCAGGGAGTCGTAGCGGGTGTTGTAGAGCTGGTGCGCGGTGAGCCACGCGCGGTCGCCGGGGCGGACCAGAAGGCCGTCCAAGTCCTTGGACAGGGCGGTCCAGTTGGCGGCGGCGCGGGTGCGGGCGGTGGCGGCGGCGCTGGTGCCGGTGCCGGCAGCGTCCGGGGTGCCGTCGGCCGGGCCGGCCGGCACCTACCCGGCCGCATGCCCCTCGGCGTCGGCCCTCGCCAGGCTGCGTGCCCTGCGTGCCGGTCCCCGCCAGCCGCAGCTGCACCGGGCCACGCAGAAGCGGCCCTGTTCGACGGTCGCCGTGCGGTGTTGCTGCGGACCGGCGGGTATGTCCTGGTGCTCCACCCCGCAAAGGTTACCCACGGCAAGTGGGTTGCGACGCACCGCGCGTGACGGGTGCTCCTACTGGTCGTTAACCGGAACGGCAGGAGGGACACCGGGACGGACCGGCTGGGGGTAGGCAGGCGATGGTGATGCGGCAGCACGGTCGGGCCGGTGCGGCGGTCGTCGCGACGGTGGGATTCCTGGTCTGCGGCAGCTCGCTCACCGGGTGTGCGGGCGGCGGGGCCGCCGTCGAGGACGCGCGCTCCGGCACGGACGCCGTCGAGGCGCTGCACCGGGCGGTCTCGGCCCTTGAGCGGGCGGGCAGTTCCAAGGCACGTACGTCGATGGAGATGGCCACCGGCGGCACCCGGGTCACGATCCGCGGCGAGGGCGTCTACGACTACCGCGACCGGCTCGGCCGGCTGAAGGTGACGCTGCCGCGGGACCCCGCCGGCGCCGAGGAGCACCGCCCCATCACCGAACTGCTGGCTCCCGGCGCTCTGTTCATGAAGAACCGGGGTGCCGGTGTGCCGGCCGACAAATGGGTGCGGGTGGACACGTCCACGCTGTCCGACGGCAACCTCGTCACCGGCGGCGTCACCGACCCGTACGCGGCGGCCGAGTTGCTGCGCGGTGTGCGGAAGGCCGTGTATCTGGGGCGGACCGAGGTCGCGGGGACGCCGGTGCGGCACTACCGCGGGGTCGCCGACATCGGGCTCGCGGCGCGGAGCGCGTCCGCCGGGGACAAGGAGCCCTTGCGGGCGGCGGCGAAAGGGTTCGCCACGGCCGAAGTCCCGTTCGACGCCTACCTCGACGACCAGGGGCGCGTCCGGAAGGTCCGCCACCGCTTCAGCTTCGTCAACGGCCGGCAGAAGACACCGGTCGCGGTGGCCTCGACGACCTTGCTGTACGACTTCGGGGCCCCCGCCGTCGTACGGCTCCCGGCGTCGAAGGACATCTATGCCGGGAAGATCGCGGAGCAGTGAGACGGCCTGACGTCGAAGCGGCGGGCGGGCCGGAAAGTGGCGCGGCTGAGGGGCTGGAAATGGTCCGTCCGTGCCATGCGCGGTGTGTAGGCCGCTCCCTACTCTAGGAAGTCGGTGACGGCAGGAAGAGGTGATGCACGTGGCTCCGGTCGGCGGTACGGCAGTTCAGGACCACGTGGCCCTCGCCGAGATCGAGCTGTGCGGTGACCTGATCATCGCGGCCTCCGATGCCGACGAGGACCGGCTCAGTCTGGAAAGCATCGACGAGGTGCTGAAGGTGGCCGAGGAACGGGACGCCTCCGGCGGCTGAACCCAGGGCTCACCGGGCTCACCGGGCTCACCGGGGCGCATTCAGCGGCGCGGCGTCAGGTGCGCAGCAGGCGGCCGATGGCCTTCGTGGCCTCCTCCACCTTCGCGTCGATCTCCGACCCGCCCTTGAGCGCGGCGTCCGCGACGCAGTGGCGCAGGTGCTCCTCGAGGAGCTGGAGCGCGAAGGACTGCAGGGCCTTCGTCGAGGCGGAGACCTGCGTGAGTATGTCGATGCAGTACACGTCCTCGTCGACCATCCGCTGCAGACCGCGGATCTGGCCCTCGATGCGGCGCAGCCGCTTGAGGTGCTCGTCCTTCTGCTTGTGGTAGCCGTGGATGCCACGGTCGTGGTCGGTGACCACGGTTCCGCTGGTCCCGTCGGTCCCGTTGTCCTCGGAGGGCGCCGTCGCGCCGGCCTCGGTGGTCGTCATCGCGTCCTCCTGTTGACAGCTGCACGGGGATAGAGAATTTGGCCGAAAGCCTCGTCGATCCGGGTCGATCCGGTCGATCTGGTCGATCTCGCGGACCTCGTGGACTCGTTGGCTGTTGATCGTGTGCATATCGATACCGTCATATACCCCTGGTGGGTATATGGTAACGAACTTTGCTGGGTATACGACCCTCGGCCAGTGCCTCGGCCGCCCCGTACCGCCCCCGTACCACCCCCGTACCGCCCCCCTGCCGACCAGTCTGTCCGATGGGCGAAACTGGAGGACGGCCCCTTAGCCGTGGCCGGATGATGCGCCTAGCATCAGCCTGACCGAAACCGAAGCATCCTGAGGACCCCACGTGCGCTTTCGTCTGACCCCCAGGGAGACGAGCTTCTACGACATGTTCGCCGCATCCGCGGACAACATCGTCACGGGCTCGAAGCTCCTGATGGAACTGCTCGGGGCGGACGCCTCCGCCCGGGCCGAGATCGCAGAGCGTATGCGGGCCGCGGAACACGCCGGTGACGACGCCACGCACGCGATCTTCCACCAGCTGAACTCCTCGTTCATCACGCCGTTCGACCGCGAGGACATCTACTCCCTCGCATCCTCCCTCGACGACATCATGGACTTCATGGAGGAGGCCGTCGACCTGGTCGTCCTCTACAAC
>CBFHCJ010000421.1:0-6302 GCA_965654005.1 uncultured Streptomyces sp.
CTGTGGTGGCCTGCCACCGGCTCCGCCGTGGGCACGCCCGGCTGGCTGACCGGAGCCGGGCGGATCGCCGGGCTGCTGTGCGGTTACTCCTGCGCCGTGCTCGTCGGGCTGATGGCCCGCGTGCCGCTGCTGGAGCGGCGGACCGGCTCCGACCGGGTGGCGCGCTGGCACGCGATGGCGGGGCGGTACACGGTCTGCCTGCTGGTCGCGCACATCGTGCTGATCCTGACCGCGTACTCCATCCAGGACCACGCCTCGATCGTGCACGAGACGGTCACCGTGGTCCTGGACTACCCGGAGATGCTCAAGGCCACCATCGGCACGATCATCATGTTCGCCGTCGGGATCATTTCGATGCGCGCGGTGCGCCGCCGGGTCGGCCACGAGTTCTGGTACTACGTCCACCTCCTCACCTACGCGGCGGTCTTCTTCTCCTTCGGCCACCAGCTCGCGCTGGGCGCGGAGTTCACCGGGAACGCGGTCGCGACGGGCGCGTGGTACGCGCTGTACCTGGGCGTCGCGGCCCTGGTGGGGTGGTTCCGGATCCTCGCCCCGGTCCGGCTCAACCGGCGCCACCGGCTGCGGGTGGAGTCGGTGCACCAGGAGGCGCCGGGCGTGTGGTCCGTCGTCATCCGCGGTCGACGCCTGGACGAAATGGGCGCCGAGCCAGGGCAGTTCTTCCGCTGGCGGTTCCTCACGGACGGCATGCGGTGGACGTCCAGCCCGTACTCCCTGTCGGCGCCGCCCCGCCGGGACCAGCTGCGCATCACGGTGAAGGCGCTCGGTGACCACAGCGCGGCCGTGGCCCTGCTGCGGCCGGGCACCCGGGTGTGGGCGGAGGGTCCGTACGGGTCGCTGACCGCCGACCGGCAGAGCACCGGCAGGTCACTGCTGATCGCGGGCGGCGTCGGGATCACCCCGCTGCGCGCCCTGTTCGAGACGCTGCAGGGCGAGGTCACGCTTCTGTACCGGGCGCGTTCGGCCGAGGACCTGGCGCTGGGCGCCGAGTTGGACGCCATAGCCCGCCGGCGTGGCGCCCGGGTGCTGTACGCCCTGAACGGCGAGGACGGCTCGCGGCCGCGCCTGACGCCGGGCGCGCTGCACGGCGCGGTGCCCGAACTCGCCGACCACGACGTCTTTCTGTGCGGTCCGCGGGCATTCGCCGAGGACATGTACGAGGCGCTGCGCGCGGCGGGGGTCCCCGACCGCCGTATCCACCACGAGTCGTTCGAGCTGTGAGGCCGTCATGCACGCGTTGAAGAAAAAGAGCTCGCTGCGCCGGATCGTGCTGGCGAGCGCCGCCACCGTCTCCGGGATGGTGCTCCTGCTGTCGATGAAGCCGCATACGACGCCCGGCGTCGCCGTGGGCGCGCCCGCCCCATCGAGCAGTTCGAGCGCGTCCAGTGGGTCGAACGAGTCCAGTGGGTCGAACGAGTCCAGCGGCACGAGCAGTTCCAGCGGGTCCAGCGGGTCCAGCGGGTCCAGCAAGTCGGCCGTCACCAAGACCGTCACGGGAGACCAGGCCCAGACCCGCTGGGGCCCCGTACAAGTCCGCGTCACGGTGAAGAACGGCAAGATCACCGACATCACGACCGTCGAGTCCCCCCAGGAGAACCCGAGGGACCAGGAGATCAACAGCTACGCCCTTCCGCAGCTGAAACGGGAGGCGCTGGCCGCGCAGAGCGCGTCCATCGACACCGTCTCCGGCGCCTCCTACACCAGCGAGGGTTACCGCCAGTCGCTCCAGTCGGCGCTGGACTCGGCAGGTCTTTGAACATCGCGCCTGAGGTCGGCAGGTCTTCGAACACACCGCAGGTCTCGCAGGTACCTCGGCGCCAAGGGGGCCACTCCCGTCCCACGGGGCAGTACCTCGGGTCGTCCGGGTCCTCGGGGTCCTCGGGGTCGTCGGGGTCGTCGGCCCAGGCGCGTGCGGTGACCGGTAACGTGACCCAGACGCAGTACGGCCCCGTCCAGGTCCGCCTCACCCTCAGCGGGAGCAAGATCACCAAGTCGGCGGCCGTGCAGGCGCCCAAGGGCGGTCTCAGCGACCAGAAAACCGCCATGGCCGTACCCGGACTCGACCAGGAGGCGGTGAGAGCGCAGAGTGCGAACATCGATGCGGTCTCCGGCGCGACCCACACGAGCACCGGGTACACGAAGCCCCCGCAGTCGGCCCTGGACAAGGCCGGTGGCTGAATGGTCGATCAGGTGACCGATCCCGCCGAGGCACCGCCCGCGCTGCGCCACGCGGAGGAGGTGATGGGCACCGTCTTCTCCTTCGACGTACGTGGCGGCGAGCCCGAGGCCGTGCGATCCGCGCTGGCGGAGGCCGTCGCCGGGCTCCACCGCGTGGACGAGGTGTTCAGCACCTACCGCGAGGACAGCCAGATATCACGGCTCGCCCGCGGCGGGCTGACCGTCGAGGAGTGCGACCCGGAAGTCGCCGAGGTGCTCGGTCTGGGCGCGGAGGCGGAGCGGGTCAGCGACGGCTGGTTCAGCACACGGTACGAGGGACGGATCGATCCGACCGGGATCGTGAAGGGCTGGGCGGTCGAACGGGCGGCCCGGCTCCTGGCCGCGACGGGGGCGAGCGGGGTGAGCGTCAACGGCGGCGGGGACGTGCAGATGTACGGCGTTCCCGGGCCGCACCGCCCCTGGCGGGTCGGTGTGTCGGATCCGCTGCGCCCCGGCGGGCTCGCGGCGGTGGTCTCCGCGGCCGGCGCCGACGAACTGGCCGTGGCCACGTCCGGGACGGCGGAGCGCGGGGCGCACATCATGGACCCGCGCACGGGTCGCTCCGCGGTGACCGACCTGGTGGCGGTGACCGTGGTGGGTCCCCGGTTGACCTGGGTGGACGCCTGGGCGACGGCGGCCTTCGCGATGGGCTCGCGGGACGCGCTCGACTGGCTGGAGTCCCTGCCGAACACGGAGGCGCTGCTGATCACGGCGGGCGACGAGGTGCGGTGCACGGGAGGGCTGGCGGCGCGCCTGGGCTGAGGCGTACGAGGAGGGGCGCACCGATTCCGGTACGCCCCTCCTCGTATCCCCCGTATCCCCGTATGTCCGCTGTCCGCGTCAGTGGTTCTTCTGCGCCAGCCGCAGCAGGTGGTCCGCCAGGGCCTGTCCCCCGCTCGGATCCCGGCTGATCAGCAGAAGCGTGTCGTCGCCGGCGATCGTGCCGAGGATGTCGTGCAGTTCCGCCTGGTCGATGGACGAGGCCAGGAACTGTGCCGCGCCCGGCGGCGTACGCAGGACCACGAGGTTGGCCGAGGCCTCCGCGGAGATCAGCAACTCCTGGGACAGGCGCCGCATCCGCTCCTCCTTGGCCGACTCGCCCAACGGTGCGCGCGGAGTGCGGAATCCGCCCTCGCTCGGTACCGCGTAGATGAGGTCGCCGTCGGTGTTACGGATCTTCACCGCGTTCAGCTCGTCCAGGTCCCGGGAGAGCGTCGCCTGGGTGACGCTCAGCCCGTCGTCGGCGAGGAGCTTCGCCAACTGGCTCTGGGAGCGCACCGGTTGCCGGTTGAGGATGTCCACGATCCGGCGGTGGCGTGCGGTGCGGGTCTGCGGCACGGCGGGCCCCGCGTGCTCCTGGTCCTGCGCCTGACTCATCGTCGTCTCATTCTCCGGATCGTCCGTCCCCGCTCACTGCGTCGAGAACACCGGGGAGTGCCTGGAGGAAGGCCTCCACCTCGTCGTCGCGGAGGTTCAGCGGCGGCATCAGCCGTACGACGTTCGGGGCGGGCGCGTTCACCAGGAAACCGGCGTCCTGAGCCGCCTGCTGCAACTGCGGCGCGAGCGGCTCGGTGAGCACGATACCCAGGAGCAGGCCCGAGCCCCGGACATAGTCGATCAATGGGTGACGTGAACTCCCGCCGGGGCCCTCGATTCCGTCCCGCAGCTTCTCGCTCTGCCGCTTGGTGTTCTCCAGCAACCCCTCGTCCGCGATGGTGTCGAGGACAGCGAGTCCGGCGGCGCAGGCGACCGGGTTCCCGCCGAAGGTCGTGCCGTGGTGGCCGGGCTGGAGCAGTTCGGCGGCGCGGCCGAAGGCGACGGTGGCGCCGAGCGGCAGCCCGCCGCCGAGGCCCTTGGCGAGCGTGACGACGTCCGGCAGGACGCCCTCGTGGGCCTGGTACTCGAACCAGTGCCCGGTACGGCCGATACCGGTCTGCACCTCGTCGAGGACGAGCAGCGCCCCGGTGGCGGCGGTGATCGCACGGGCCGCCTTGAGGTAACCGGCGGGCGGGACGACGACCCCGTTCTCGCCCTGGATCGGCTCGATGATCACGAGAGCGGTGTCCTCCGTGACCGCGGCGGCCAATGCCTGCGCGTCGCCGTACGGGACGTGCGTGACGTCACCGGGCAGCGGCAGGAACGGCTCCTGCTTGCCGGGCTGGCCGGTGAGCGCGAGGGCGCCCATGGTGCGGCCGTGGAATCCGCCCTGGGTGGCGACCATGTGGGTGCGCCCGGTCAGCCGGCCGATCTTGAAGGCGCCTTCGTTGGCCTCGGCGCCCGAGTTGCAGAAGAACACCTTGCCGTCGCGGCCGAAGAGCTGGAGGAGCCGTTCGGCGAGGGCGACGGGCGGTTCCGCGATGAACAGGTTGGAGACGTGGCCGAGGGAGGCGATCTGCTTGCTGACGGCCTCGACGACCGCGGGGTGCGCGTGGCCGAGCGCGTTGACCGCGATACCGCCGACGAAGTCGACGTACTCCTTGCCGTCGGCGTCCCACAGCCGGGCGCCCTCGCCGTGCACGAGGGCCAGCCGCGGGGTGCCGTAGTTGTTCATCAGCGCACCCTGCCACCGCTGGGTGAGCTCCTCGTTGGAGGAGTTGTCGGAGTTGGTGGAGTTGGTGGAGTTGGCGGTCATTCGGTGTCCCCCTCTTCGTCGTCGGGCAGCACCATCGTGCCGATGCCCTCATCGGTGAAGATCTCCAGCAGGATCGAGTGCTGGACCCTGCCGTCGATGACACGGGCGGTGTTGACGCCGCCTCGCACGGCGTGCAGGCAGCCCTCCATCTTCGGCACCATGCCGGACGACAACTCCGGCAGCAGCTTCTCCAGTTGGGAGGCCGTGAGGCGGCTGATCACCTCGTCGCTGTTCGGCCAGTCCTCGTAGAGGCCCTCGACGTCCGTGAGGACCATGAGGGTTTCGGCGCCCAGTGCCGCAGCGAGTGCCGCAGCCGCCGTATCAGCATTGACGTTGTAGACATGTCCGTCGTCCTGGCTGCGGGCGATGGAGGAGACGACCGGGATACGGCCGTCGGCGAGCAGGGCCTCGATCGCGCCCGTGTCGATCGCGGTGATCTCACCCACCCGTCCGATGTCGACCAACTCGCCGTCGATTTGGGGCTGGTGCTTGGTGGCGGTGATGGTGTGCGCGTCCTCACCGGTCAGACCCACGGCGAAGGGGCCGTGTTGGTTGAGCAGCCCGACCAGCTCGCGCTGCACCTGCCCGGCGAGCACCATGCGTACGACGTCCATGGCGTCCTCGGTCGTGACGCGCAGGCCCGCCTTGAACTCGCTGACGATACCGTGCCGGTCGAGGGCGGCGCTGATCTGCGGGCCGCCGCCGTGCACGACGACCGGCTTGAGGCCGGCGTGCCGCAGGAAGACGACGTCCTGGGCGAAGGCGGCCTTCAGCTCCTCGTTCACCATGGCGTTGCCACCGAACTTGATGACGACCGTCTTGCCGTGGTGCCGGGTCAGCCAGGGCAGCGCCTCGATGAGGATCTGGGCCTTGGGCAGTGCGGTGTGCTTGCGAGTGCTCATGAGGAATACGCGCTGTTCTCGTGGACGTAGTCGGCGGTGAGGTCGTTGGTCCAGATGGTGGCCGTCTCGGAGCCGGCGGCGAGGTCGGCGACGATGTGGACCTCGCGGTAGCGCATGTCGACGAGCTCGCGGTCCTCGCCGACGCCGCCGTTCTTGCAGACCCAGACGCCGTTGATGGCGACGTTGAGCTGATCGGGCTCGAAGGCGGCCTTCGTGGTGCCGATCGCGGAGAGGACACGGCCCCAGTTGGGGTCCTCGCCGTGGAGCGCGCACTTGAGGAGGTTGTTGCGGGCGATGGAGCGGCCCACCTCGACGGCGTCGTCCTCGGTCGCGGCGTTGATGACCTCGACCTTGATGTCCTTGCTGGCGCCCTCGGCGTCCCCGATCAGCTGCTGGCCGAGGTCGTCGCAGACCTGCCGTACCGCTGCGGCGAACTCCGCGTACTCCGGGGTGACTTCGGCGGCGCCGGAGGCGAGCAGCAGCACGGTGTCGTTGGTGGACATGCAGCCGTCGGAGTCGACGCGGTCGAAGGT
>CBFHCJ010000422.1:0-6276 GCA_965654005.1 uncultured Streptomyces sp.
TGACACGCTGCGCGAGCGTGCGCTGTCCGGCGTACTTGGCGCGGTAGCCCTCCAGGTGCGCGGAATGCAGCCCTGCCGGCGCCGAAGGCGGCGACGGCAGGGTGGACAGGTACTCGGTGAAGTTCCGCAGCCCGTAGTAGCAGCCGTTCGCGGAGCTGATGCTCTTGCAGGTGCCCGACGGGCCGGCGCGTCGGTCGAACGCCTCCGCGAGAGCAACCTGCGAAGGCCGAGCCACCGGCATCACCGTGAAGTCGAAGTCCTTGCTCGTGCGCCCGTCCTCGCTGATGACCCGGACCGTGCAGCGTCCGTCCTCCAGCAACACCCGGGCCGGGGCCTGATAGTCGGCCGTCGGCAGCGCGGCCGGCCGCCCCCTCACCGCCACCCCTCACGAGCAAGCACCGGTCCGGCGGCCAGCGGATCGGCGGCCACCTTGGGGTGCTGCCGCCAGACCTCGTCGAGAAGCGCGGCGACGGGGAGGCCGACGGTCTGCTCCAGGAGCAGCTCAACGTCCAGGTGCCGGAACGGCTCCAAGTACACGTCCATCGTCGTGACGACGCTGCGATGACCGAGCATCGTCTGCACCAGCTGCCAAGTGTCACCGAACTGCACCCGGAAGCACAGTTGGCGACTGTACGGGCCAGGGCGCCGGCGCCGCCGACGACCCGGCCCTCCTTCAGCACCAGGACTACGTCGCGGTGCACCTGGCCCTCAATATGGAGTTGCGGGCGGCGGCCCGACTGACCGCGGCGCTTGGGAGCCGTTGCCGCGTTGCAGGCCGTTAGCCTGTCCGTATGTCAGAGCGTGTCATGCCCGGTCGCACGGACGGCCTGATCACCCTGGTTGCCGCGGACGCTCTGTGGGTCGATTTGACGGCCGACAGTGCTGTGCCGACGGCTTCTGGGGCATTCACCTGCTCTCCTGCCCGTGCCCAGATGAGGTACGTCCTGCTCGGCGGCCATGTGGTGGCGACGGTGAGGGCGAGCGGCGGTCAGTGGAGTGTTCCGGAGGCCCGGGTGCGCCGGGCGGCCGCGGAACTGAACGCGGTTGGGATGGATCGGCAGGACCTGGTCCGCATCGGTCCGTTTCGTGGGGCGCCGAGGCAGGAGTGCAACGAGGAAACGCCGCTGCGTTGGCGCCAGCGCATCACGGGGGAACTGCAGGAGCTGGCCGGCCCCGAGCGGGCAGCACGACGTGAAGTCGGCCGGCCGTACCATCTGGCGGGGATCGACTGGCGACAAATACTCGTGGAGCAGACCCGCGACGGGACGCAGCGCACGTGGTGGCTTCCGCGCGCTGTGGTCAGGCTGCTGGACGCGGCCGAGCACGCCGAAACGCAGTGGGTGCAAGCCGCGCGGACCCGCCAGGCAAGCGCAGCCGTCACCGAGCCGCCCTCCCACCCCCGGCAGGCCCGAGACGCCGGCGGTCGGCAGACGACGAGCCCCGAGAGCCCCACCGCCTCACTGCGTCCGTACAACAAAGAGCTGGAAGGCCACCTGTATTCGGTGCTCAGCAGGAAGCCCGGTACCTCCCGAAGGGTGGCCGGGTGGGCGTGCGCCGTCTGCCGCACCGCGCCCGCCACCGTGCTCGATCACTGCCACGAACACGGCTACGTCCGCGCCCCCGTCTGCCAGTCCTGCAACACACAGGAACGCCCCGACCACCTGTACAGCAACGACATCCGCGTGGCGAACCGCTACACACGCCTCTTCCGCACCGACACCGACGACTGGCTCCGCCACTGGCACCGTTGCCCCGGCTGCCGCGCACGCACCACTCTGCCCCTGCCGCACCTCGCCGCATGGACCGCCCACATAGCCTGCCGATCGCTGCGCCCGACCCACCGAGCCCCCCGCGGGCGCAAGCCCTGCGGTGTCCTGCGCGTGTCCTGGACGGGCAGTCAGAATGCGCCCCGCTCCTGCCTGCTCACTGTCGCCGTCGACTTCTGCCCCTCCGGCGAGCACCGTGTCCTGGCGCGAGTCCCCTACCGCGAAGCCACCGAGCGGTTTCGTGCCTGGTTGGCCGAGACGGCCCCTGCCGTGGCCGCCGCGGCCGGTCCTGACCGCCTGGACGGCCTCCCTGCCCAGTTTCGGCCAGTCATCGCGGACGCCAGCGGCGAGGACCTGGAACTGTTTTGAGGCACCGGGAGACCTGACACCCCCACCGAGGCGAGGCGGACTACTACCGCAACGGCGGCATCATGCAGTACGTGCTGCGCACCCTGATCCGCAACTGACGGTTCGCACGGACGACAAGGGCCGCATCCCCGACGACCGGGGATGCGGCCCTCGTGCGTACTACGGGCCCGTCAGTCGAAGGAGATCCGCCACAGCGCCGAGTTCACATCGTTGCCCGGGGCCCACACCGCCACCTGGCGGCGGTCGTCGCTGACGAACATGGTGGCGTAGAAGTAGCCCGAGTAATGGTTGTTCCACAGCGAGACGGTGTCTTTGTCGGAGAACACCTTGTAGCCCTTGATCTTGCTCTCGCCCGTCACATTCAGATTGCAGCCCGAGATCACCTCGACATTGCTGTTGATGGAGAGCTGCTCGCCGTACGGGCCGCGCAGCTCGCGGATCCGGACGTAATTGTCGCCGCTGACGGCGTTGACCTCGCCGTTGGCGTTCAGGGTGCCGTTGGCGTTGAGGGTGCTGTCGACCGTGAGGTCGCCGCTGATCTGGGCGGAGCCCCCGGAGTACAGACTGCTCTGGGCGGTCAGGGAGCCGTTCACGGTGAGACTGTTCTGCGCGTAGGTGTTGCCCCGGACCGTCAGGCTGTTGCCGATGTCGGCCGAGCCGCTCACCGTGAGGGAGTTGCTCACGGTGAGGGAGTTCCCCACCGACGCGTTGCCGCTGATCTTCAGTCCGGACTTGCCCGATATCTCGCCCTTGACCGTCAGTGCGTCCAGCGTCGGGTCCTTCACCGTGAGGGTGAGAACGGCGTACTGATGGATCGTCTCGAAGCCGCTGCCGGCGTCCTCGGGGGACATGGACGCCTCCAGCGTGAAGGTGGTGTCCATGGCGAGGGCCTCGTCGGGGAGGGTGCAGAACGTGTCGGAGCCCTTGTAGACGATCTTGCCGTCCCCGTCGAACACGCGGTAGTAGGAGCCGTTGCTCTCCCACGAGAGATACGGGTTGTCGCCGCTGGAGAACTTGGTCTTCGGGACGGTGGCGCTGTCGTCGTCGCGGGCCAGGAAGGCGTTCAGATAGAAGACGGGTTCCGTGACGGGCAGCGGTACGGTCCGGCGGCGCGACGCGAAGTCGTCCGGGTCCGACGAGGTGTCGGAGTGCTCGGTGATGTGGAGGTCGAAGGTGCCGGTGCTGTCGACCAGTTCACCGCTGACCCCCAGATGCAGCGTGCCGTCGAACGGTTCGCTGTCGTCACCCTGGTAGTGGAAGATCGCCCGGTAGTACAGGGCGTCACCGGCCAGCCCCAGATGCTGGGCGGACACCTGGACCAGGGACCCCGCGCTCCAGTTACCGTCCGAGGAGAAGACCGGCTTCGGGTCGTCGGTGAAGTACGCGCCCCCGCTCCTGGCGTCGCCCGGCACGGCTATCTGGATCCAGTCGCAGTACGTGTCCTCCGCTCCCGCGGTGACGGTGATCGTGATCCGGCCCTGGGAGTTGGTCCCCGCGGTACCCGCCTGGAGCGGTGCCGGACTGGTGGCGACACGGTAGGTGAGCAGGGGCTGATCGGACATGTGGGACCTCCTGATACGTACGTATGTACTTACGTCACGGGACCGGTGTACTTACGTCACGGGACCGGGAATGGTGGAACGGGTGGTGCGTGGTGCGGTGGCGCCCATGTGCTGCTGTGCGCGCCCTTACCCGTCGGGCTCGGGGAACAGCCGGAGCAGTCCTTCTTCGAGCGTGGGCGGACGGTCCGGGAACTGTGCGTCCGCCGGTGCCGCGGTCAGGTCGTACGGCGTCCAGGGTCCGCCCGGCGGCGGGGCCGGGCGCAGCCAGGACCAGGTGCCGTGCCGGGTGCTGGGCCGCGGGAAGGCGACGGCGCCGTCCTCGCCGCTGCCGCCTATGACCGGCCCGAAGCGGAACAGGGCCTGGAGCCGGCGCAGCGCGCCGTCTACATGCTGCTGCGCGACGGCGACGGAGGCCGTGGGGGTGATGCCGGTGACGGCGTGGACGCTCGCGCGCGGGTCGACCAGCAGCAGCAGCCGGGTGGGCGCGCTGTCGCCGAACGTCAGCTGGAGGTAGTTGGCCGATGCGGGCGGCTCAGGCGTGCCGGGCGGGCCGATCCGGACGATGAGGTCCTGGCCGTCGTCGGGGGCCGTGACACTGTCGAAGCGCTCGTAGTCGTAGCCTCCGCCGGGCGCGGCCCGGTAGAAGCCGATCAGACCGTCGTCGCGGGCGGGCTGGTCGCCGAGGCGGACGGCGAACGGGTCGGCGGTGAAGGTGGGTGCGGGCGGGGCGAGACTGGCCTGCCAGCCGGTGGCGCGCAGCGGCGGGCCGTCCAGGGTCAGTCGCAGCCGGGCCTGGACCAGTGCCAGCGGCCGTCCGACGAGCGCGGACAGTGTCTGGTCGGTACGGCGGCCCAGCGGGTCGGTGGTCCACAGTGTGGAGTCGATGACATCGAGGAACGCGCTGAGATTGGCCTCGCCGCTCAGCCGCCGCGAGCGCAGCAGACCGGCGATCACCGGGGCGAGCGCCTCCACCTCGCCGAGGGTGGTGAGGGTGCCGTCGGGCGGGGGTTCCCACTGACCCCTACGGGCGCCGGTGCCGTCGGTGAGGGTGCGGTAGCCGCCCAGGAACCGGCCCTCGGGGTCGTACAGCAGCAGACTGCCGTCGAGGTGGTTGGGCAGCAGCCAGCCGGTGACGGGGCTGGGGTCGGCGGCGGTCTGCACCCCCCGGGTGCCGGTGGCGGCGTCGAGGAGGTCGAAGTCGAGCCGGGCGGGCTGGAGCGGGCGCGGGGGCAGTTGGGCGACGGAGGCGACGGTCGGGGTGAGGGAGGACTCGGTGGTCAGGGCGGTGTCGATGACCAGCGGGAAGTTGCGGTAGTCGTGCAGTCCGCCCTGCTTGAGGTCGGGGCTGACCACATCGAGGACCCGGCCGAACTTGTCGTAGAGGAAGAGGTCCGCCAGATGGATCTGGCCCTGCCGGGTGGGATGGAACTGCGCGCTCTCGCCGCCGGGTAGATACGGGACGCTGGTGACCCGGCCCCGGTACCGGGCCGGCAGTCCGTCCTCGGTCGCGGCGTCGGGGAAGCCGGTGAGGCCCGCGACCTCGGAGAAGTGCCGGTCCTGGGCGGTGGGGCGGCGGAAGGCGCGGGTGTCCCGGGCGGCGATCCGGTCGTTGAAGCCGGTCAGTTCCTGGGCGAGGACCCCCCAGTCGCCGATCGCGCCCAGCCAGGCGTCGAGCCGGTCGCGCTGGGCGTCGGAGCCGTGCCGGGTGACGAACTCCTTCAGCCGGGCGGCGAACAGGGTGCGCGGATGCGGGCCGAGGGCGGAGACACCCGTCTCGGCGATCTGCTTCGGGGCGGGTGCCGAGCCGGGGACATAGCGGTAGTCGGTGCCGTCGAACGCCCAGCAGCTCCGCCCGCCGACGGTGTGTGGGATGTGGCTGTAGGAGGTCCGCCACTCCATGAACAGCGGCTCCCAGGACTGGCCCCAGGGGTCCAGACCCAGCGCGGGCAGGGTGCCGGTGTAGTCGTCGGGGCGGTGCGCGGTGAGGGCGGCGTCGACATCGGCCGTGGACACCCCGCCGCTGCTCCCGGCGAGGGCGGCGGCGTTGCCGGGGTCCAGCAGGAAGTACTCCGCGAGCAGCCCGGCCACCTCGGAGGGAAGCCCGGCGAGGCCCGGTAACGCCGGCATCGGCCCCTGACCGGGTGCCGCGGTGAGGGTCCGGTCCCGGACCGTGAGGGCGCTGACCAGCGCGGCCGGGCTGCCGTCGGCGAGCGGCCGGGTGGGAAGGGGCCGGTCGGTGACGACGGCGTCGGACGGGGGCATGATCCCCGACACGCTCACCACGGGGTTGACGGCGTGCCAGTACGAGGGCCGGGGCACCGCCTTGAGCGTGGCGCCCTCGGGCAGTCCCTTGGCCGCGGCGAAGGCTCTGATCCCGGCGGCCAGCGCGGCCTGGGCGTGGGGGTGCCGGGTCGTGGTGTCCGGCTGGGGCACCCGCGCCGCCAGGGTCCGCGCCTGACCGGTCCGCTCCCGCAGGGTGTGCGCGAGGGAGCCCGCGCGGGTGGGGTCCAGTTCGGCCTGGAGGTCCTCCTGGTCCGGCGCTCCCACGGGCGGCGGGTCCAGGATGCCGAGGAGACCCT
>CBFHCJ010000423.1:0-6271 GCA_965654005.1 uncultured Streptomyces sp.
CCGAAGTCCTCCGGCGAGATCTGGTCGAGGAACTCGCGGAACTTCTCGACCTCGTCCTCCTGCTCGTCCGGGATGGCGATCCCCGCGTCGTCGAGCACCCCGTCACTGCCGTAGATCGGCGTTCCGGTGCGCAGCGCCAGCGCTATGGCGTCGGACGGGCGGGCGCTCACCTCGACACCGCTGGCGAAGACCAGCTCCGCGTAGAAGACGCCTTCACGCAGATCCGTGATGCGTACTTCCGTGAGCTCCTGGCCGACGGCCTCCAGCACGTCCTTGAACAGGTCGTGGGTCAGCGGTCGCGCGGGGGCCATGCCCTGCTGGGCGAACGCGATCGCCGTCGCCTCCCCGGGGCCGATCCAGATGGGGAGGTAACGGTCGCCTCCCACTTCACGCAGGAGCACGATCGGTTGGTTGGAGGGCATCTCGACCCGGACACCTACGACATCGAGCTCGTTCACACAGCAACCCTAGGCCGTGCCCGGGACGTTTGGGTAGTCGGGCACAGAACGGCCGACCGATCCGCCGACGGCGAACACCCGGCTTCAGGGCAACCGCACGCCCAGCGCGGACTGCACCAGCGCGGCGTGCAGCTTCACCGCCAGCCCGGCCAGCTCCTTCGTACGGGCCTCGGCGTGCGCTCTGGTCTGCGGATTGCGGTGGCGCCGCAGCGGGGCCACCACCTGGTCCACCAGTCCCGCCTCGCGGTCCGCGGCGGCCTTCATCACCCGCAGATGGCGCGGCTCGATCCCGTGCCGGCCCAGTTCGGCCACCAGAGTGGCCACAGTGACCGCCTCAGCGTCGTACATCCCGTCCGACAGCGGCCCGACGAGCCCGTACGACTCCCACTCCTCGAGCTGCCCCACACCGATCTCGGCGGCCGCCAGCAGCTCCTCGCGGCCGATGCGCGCGGCTGTCGGTGCCTCCGGCTCGCCCAGGAGGTCTCCGAGCCGCTCTCCGTCACCCCCGTCACGCAACCGGCCGAGGGACGGCAGTCGCACCTGCTCGCCCCGCTCCACGGCGTCCAGGTACTCGCGGATGACCTTCAGCGGCAGATAGTGGTCCCGCTGCATCCTCAGCACCTGACCGAGGCGCTCGACGTCCCGCGCGCTGAACTTGCGGTACCCCGAAGGGGCCCGCTGCGGCTCGATGAGCCCCTCGGACTCCAGGAAACGGATCTTGGAGATGGTGACTTCGGGGAACTCATCGCGCAGCACGTTGAGCACCGCGCCGATGCTCATCAGCCCGCCGTCCGCCGCGGCGGTGCCGCTGTCGGCACCGCCGCTCGGTGTATGAAGCATGGACCCTTCCCTGGCGGGTCAGATGCCCCGCTGGCTCGCGTAGAAGACAAGCCTGTACTTGCCGATCTGCACTTCGTCGCCGTTGTTGAGCGCGACCTGGTCGATGCGCTCACGGTTGACGTACGTGCCGTTGAGGCTGCCGACGTCGGCGACCGTGAACCTGCCGTCCGGACTGCGGCGGAACTCCACATGGCGACGCGAGACCGTCACGTCGTCCAGGAAGATGTCGCTCTGCGGATGACGACCCGCCGTGGTCAGATCACTGTCCAACAGGAAGCGGCTGCCCGAGTTGGGGCCGCGACGCACCACGAGGAGCGCCGAGCCGAGCGGCAACGCGTCGACGGCCGCCTGCGCCTCCGGGGAGAGCGTCGGCAGCGGCGTCTGGCCCGTGACCTCCGCATCGTAGGCCTCGAGACCCGAGATGGAGATCGTGGACGTCGTCTCCGACGCTCGCTCCGGAACCGCACCGGCCCTGAGCGGCGCGCCGCAGTTGGAACAGAAGCGGCTGTTCTCCGCATTGCGGTGACCGCACCTCGTACACACCAAGGCCGACATGTCCCCGAAACCTATGCCGCCGGACGCGGCAGGGTCAACTGACGGCGCGCCCTGACCTCCGGAAATGTCACCACCCGGACCAGCGACCTGGTCCCGGAACAGGGGGCGCTGGCCCTCCGCTCCTCCCGGCTGTGCGCGATGGCGGGCGGTCGCGTTGTCGCCGCCCTCTCGCGCGCTCTTGCCGAACAACTTCGCAAACAACTTCACGGGCGATTCCCCTTGACCGAAACAGACCCGCCCGTGGGGCAGGACGAACCCTGATTGCATACACCGGCCGACCCGGACATCCTCACAACGTCCGTATCCACCAAACAGTTTCCACCACGCACCACCCATTCGGTGCGCCGACCCCCCGCAACCTCATGCCCCTGCCGTACGGCCTGCATCCACCCCCGGTTCACTGGGAGGACGACCGAGCGTAGTCAGGCCGCTTCGCCGCTCGCAAGGCGTCCACGACGATCTTCGTCGAAGGCTCCACGGTGACCGTGGCCTGCTCCTTCTCGAGAGTCTGCACCACGCCTCCAGGGATGTTGAGCGCCGGCTCAAGGTCCTGCGGTTTGCCGATGACCTTGAAACGATAGGGCTGGGTGATCTTGTTCCCGTCGACACTCACACTCTTCCCGGAGTCCGACAGATAGGTGCTGGCGACCACCCTTACACCGTTCACCTGGATCGCCTCCGCACCGGCCGCGCGCAGCTCCTGGATCGCGTTGAGCAGCATGTCCGCCTGGACCGTTCCCTTCGTGTCCTCGATGATCATCGTGATACCGGGTCCCTGTGCCGCCACCGTGCCCGCAAGGATGCCGAGTTGCTTCTCCTTCTCGGCGGTCTGTTTTCGGGCCTCCGCTGCCTGGTTCGAGCTGTTCTCCAACTCGGTTCGTTGATCTTCGAGACCCTGCTTCTCGTCCTGAAGACGCTGCGTACGGTCGTCCAGTTCATCGAGGATGCGCACAAGATCCTCCTGGCGCGCACCGCGCAGGGCACTGCTACCGTCGCTGTTGGAGGCGACCTGCACCGCCAGGCCGAAGCCGAGGCCGAACAGCAGGAGGGCGACGATGAGTTGGGCCCGACTGACGCGCGGCGGCCACAGGCCCTTCACCAGACGTTGACGGCCTGTCAGCGCGGCCGCGGGGTCTCTCTCCTCCCCCGGTGTCCCGGACGGGTCGGGGGCGGCAGCCGGAACCTCCTGCGGCAGTTCCCTGCGCAGCCTGTGCTCGGGGGTCTGCCGCGGCTTTGGCGTCTCGTCCTCGTTGCTCATCGCCCTCACGCCCGGAACACGTGTCGGCGGATCGCCGCGGCGTTGGAAAAGATGCGGATACCGAGGACGACCACGACACCGGTGGACAGCTGTGCGCCGACGCCCAACTTGTCACCAAGGAACACGATCAGCGCCGCCACCACCACGTTCGACAGGAACGACACCACGAAGACCTTGTCGTCGAAGATGCCGTCGAGCATGGCCCGCAGGCCTCCGAACACGGCGTCGAGCGCCGCCACCACGGCGATCGGAAGGTAAGGCTCGACGACCGCCGGAACCTCGGGCCGGACCAACAGGCCGACCACGACTCCCACGACGAGGCCCAGTACGGCGATCACGTTGTGCCCTTCTCTGTGCTCGGTTGTGCTGTACGTACGATCACACTCGGTGCGGCGGGCAGCCGGACGTCACCCTCGACGGAGATGCCGGTCCGGATCCCGTAGTTCTCCTGCAGGACGTGCAGGTACACCCCGTCGGCGCTGTTCTGGAACCTGGTGCTGAGCCTGTCCCCGTCCCCCACGACGAGCACCGTGTACGGCGGCACCAGCGGTCTGTTGTCGACCAGTATCGCGTCACCCGCGGCCCTGATCGCCGACAGTGCCGTCAGCCGCTGCCCGTTGATCGCGATTCCCTCGGCGCCCGACTCCCACAGCCCGTTGACGACACGCTGCATGTCGCGGTCGCGGACACGTCCGGTGTCGGAGAAGTCGGAGGTCTCACGGGGATTGCCGTCGCCACCCATGGTGGCTTCCTTGGCGTCGTTCACCACGAGCTTCACACCCGGGCCGTGCACCGCGACGGCACCCGACAGGAGCTCGACCAGGTCGGCCTCGCCGCTGCCCCCGTCGTTCTTCAGGGCCTCGCGCTGGCGGGCGCTCACGTCGTCGCGCAGTTTGTCGACCGTGCCTTCGAGCTTGTCCGCGGCAGCCGTTTCGCGCTGAATGCGGTCGATCAGTTCCTGGCGCTCCTTGGCGACCGTCGGGGCGGCTATGCGCGCCTGCGCGGCACCCAGGGTCACCACGAGCGCAGCGAGCACGAGGCCTGCCGCGAGAGCGAGCTTGGCCTGCACCGTCCTGGGCATGCCATCGACACCCTCGGACTTCTTCCGGGCGGCAGCCTCGGCGTATCCGTCGTCAAGGCTGTGATCCATGACGTTGGTGAGCAACGACATGGAGGCGTCCGGACGCGACGGTCGCGTGGTTGTGCTCCGAACGGGGGGCGGCTGCGGCATGCCGCACATCGTCGCACGTCGCGCGCGCTACCTCCGAATGGCCCCACCCGCGTGCCGGACAGGCGCCCTTGGGGACACTTGTCCGACACGCGCGCGTGCTGTGCGTTTATCGACGCGTCTTATCGGTGTGCTTTATCGACCGGCGCTGTCCACGACCGCCGCCCACTCGTCGAGCAGGGCCTGGGCGGACGCGTCGTCGGGCCCTTCTGCCCACAGATGGGTGACGGCCTCGGCGGGGTCGGGCAGCACGAGCACCCACCGTCCGTCGGTCTCCACGACCCGTACGCCATCGGTCGTGTCGACGAAGCGGTCCCCGGCGGCCTCCACGACCCGGCGCATCACCAGGCCCTTGACGGCCCAGGGAGTCGCGAGATCGCGCTTGAGGACGTGCGCCCGCGGAATCCGCGCGTCGATCTGGCTCAGGGTGAGCTGCGTCCGCGCCACCAGCCCGATGAGCCGTACGAAAGCGGCCGTACCGTCGAACACGCTGCTGAACTCCGGCACGATGAACCCACCGCGCCCGTCGCCGCCGAAGATGGTCGACTCGTCCCGGCCCACGCGCGTGAGGTCGTCGGGTGAGGTGGTCGTCCACTCCACCTGCGTCCCGTGGTACGCCGCCACTTGCTCGGCGATCCTCGTCGTGGTCACCGGCAGCGCCACCCGCCCGCTGCGCCGCTCGGCGGCCACCAGGTCGAGCATCACCAGCAGCGCCCGGTCGTCCTCGACGATCCGTCCCCTCTCGTCGACCAGCGACAGTCGCTCGCCGACGGGGTCGAACCGTACGCCGAACGCGGCACGCGACGACGCCACTATCTCGCCGAGCCGTACGAGCCCTGACCGCCGCGCGTCGGCGCTCTCGGTGGGCCGGGACTCGTCGAGACCGGGATTGACGGTCAGCGAGTCCACGCCCAGCTTGCCGAGCAGGCTGGGCAGGACGAGCCCGGCGCTGCCGTTCGAGGCGTCCACGACGACCTTGAGTCCCGACTCGGCGATCCCCGAAGTGTCGACGCTCCGCAGCAGGGACCCGGTGTACGAGTCGAACACGCTGGACGGGAAGTGCAGGTCGCCGATCTCACCGGGGAAGGCCCGGCGGTACTCCTGTCGCGCGAACACCCGGTCCAGCTTGCGCTGACCGGCCTGCGACAGATCCGCGCCGTTCCCGTCGAAGAACATGATGTCGACGGAATCCGGCACGCCGGGCGACGTCCGGATCATGATCCCCCCGGCGCTGCCCCGCGCGGTCTGCTGTCGGGCCACGGGCAGCGGCACGTTCTCCAGGTCGCGTACGTCGATGGCACTGGCCTGGAGCGCCGAGATCACCGCACGTTTCAGCGCCCGCGCACCCCGGGAGTGGTCACGGGCGGTGGTGACCGTGGCCCCCTTCTTGAGTGTGGTGGCGTACGCGCCGGCCAACCGCACGGCCAACTCGGGTGTGATCTCCACGTTCAGGATCCCGGAGACGCCACGAGCGCCGAAGAGATGCGCCTGGCTTCGCGACTCCCAGATGACCGAGGTGTTGACGAAGGCACCGGCCTCGATGGTCTTGAACGGGTAGACGCGCACGTTGCCCTGGACGATCGATTCCTCGCCGATGAGGCATTCGTCGCCGATGACCGCGCCGTCCTCGATCCGGGCCGCGCGCATGATGTCGGTGTTCTTTCCGACCACACAGCCACGGAGATTGCTGTGCTGGCCGATGTACACGTTGTCGTGGACGACGGCCTTGTGCAGAAAGGCCCCGCTCTTCACTACGACGTTCGATCCGACGACGGTGTGTTCACGGATTTCCGAGCCGGCCTCGATCTTGGCGTAGTCGCCGACGAAGAGCGGACCGCGCAGCACTGCGTCGGGGTGCACCTCCGCGCCCTCCGCCACCCACACACCCGGGGAGATCTCGAAGCCGTCGATCTCGACGTCGACCTTGCCCTC
>CBFHCJ010000424.1:0-6268 GCA_965654005.1 uncultured Streptomyces sp.
GATCTTCGAACGCCTCACCGGATATCTGAACCGAATCAAAGACTCAGGACACTAGGTACGACTATGAACCGGCGCCGAAGGCAACGGCTTCGGCGTGGCGTGCGGCGTGCACGTCACATCGGCGCCGTCCGTCTTGCCGGTGAGCAGGTAGGTGTCCACCCGGCTGTTGACGCACGGGTTGACCAGACCGGTCACACCGTGGGAGCCCGCGTCCTTCTCGATGATCAGGCGGGAGCCCTTGAAACGCTTGTGCAGCTCGATGGCGCCGTCGAACGGCGTCGCGGCGTCACGCGTGGACTGCACGATCAGGACGGTCGGCAGGCCCTTGCCGGTCTTCACGTTCACCGGGTTCCGCTGCTTGACCGGCCAGGTGGCGCACGGCAGGTTCATCCATGCGTTCGCCCAGGTCATGAACGGATGGTCCGTGTTGAGCCGGGTGTTGTCCCGGTCCCACTTCTTCCAGCTCCTGGGCCACTTGGCGTCGGTGCACTCGACGGCCGTGTAGACGGCGTTGCCGTTCTCGGAGGTGATGTTGCCGGCCGTGTCCGACAGATCGGGCGCGGCAGCGGCGACGAGTGCCTGGGGGTCACCGGCGAAGTACTTACTGAACACGGTGGCGACCGGCACCCACGAGGAGTCGTAGTAGGGGGCGCTCTGGAAGAAGGAGATCAGCTCCGCCGGGCCGACGACACCGCCGATCGGATTCTTCTTGGCCGTGGCGCGCAGCTGGAGCCACTTGTCCTGCACCGCGGCCCGGGTGGTGCCCAGGTGGAACGAGGCGTCGTTCGCCGCGACCCAGTCCTCCCAGTCCCTCCAACGGCCCTCGAAGGCGACGTCCTGGTCGAGGTTGGCCTGGTACCAGATCTTCTCGCGCGACGGGTCGACGACGCTGTCGACGATCATGCGGCGGAGGTGGCCCGGGAAGAGCGTGCCGTAGACGGCGCCGAGGTAGGTACCGTACGAGACGCCCAGGTAGTTGAGCTTCTTCTCGCCCAGCGCGGCGCGGATGACGTCAAGGTCTCGCACGGTGTTGACCGTGGTCATCTGCTGCAGCATCGCCCGGCCGGTGCGCTCCAGGCAGCCCTTCGCGTACCCACGGGCGAGCTCGCGCCGGGCGAGCTTGTCCGCCTCGGTGTCCGGGACCGGGTCCGCCTTGGGCCCCCTCACGAACTCCTTCGGGTCCTCGCAGGAGATGGGCGCCGAGTGGCCGACGCCGCGCGGGTCGAACCCGACGAAGTCGTACGCCTTCGCCACGTTGGCCCAGATCGCGTTCTTGGTGGTGACCCGGCGCGGGAAGCGGAGGCCGGAGCCGCCGGGACCGCCCGGGTTGTAGACCAGAGCGCCCTGGCGCTCCGCCTTGGTGCCCGTGTTCCCGATGCGGTCGACGGCGAGCTTGATCTGCTTGCCGTTCGGTTGGGCGTAGTCGAGCGGCACGGTGACCCAGCCGCACTGGATGGGCTTCTCGAGCCCCCAGCCGGCAGGACAGTCCTGCCAGTCGATCCCGGCCTTTGCGGCCCGCGCGGCGGCGATCGCGGAGCCACGGGCCTCCTGATCCTGACCGTGGCGCGTGTCGGCGGTGGCCGACGGTGCCGCCATGGCGCCGGCTATCAGCGTCGCCGTGACGAGCGCCCCCGCGGAGCCGAGCGCGGTCGCTCGTCTGGTCGGCCTGATTCCCGTCAAGTGAGCCTCCCCGTGCATCGTTGCTTTTGGTCACGGGGATCCTGTCGGCTGCGAAGGGCCTGAGAACAGGGGGTACTTGACTTTCTTTACCAATCCGATAACCGGTACACAACTGTCCGTTCATCGGCGAGAACCGTTTCAGCCGAGCATGCCCAACGCCTCGTCAAGCACCCGGCGCAGCCGCAGCGCGTCGGGCGCGACCGCGGTGACCAGCACGGCGGGCCCGGCGAGCGGAGTGAGCGCGGCGCACTCCCCCAGCATCCGCGCCCCGGCAGGCGTCCGCTCGAACTCCGGCCGGACGACGATGAGTTGCCCGAGCGCCCGATGTCCGGCCAGCACGGCGGGCCCGTCCCAACCGCCGGGGGCACCCGGTCCGCAGGCCACCTCCTGGTCGAGCAGCGGCCGTCCGTCCAGCCGTACGGTGAGACGACTGGTGAGCCGCCCGGGTTCCTCAGCGGCGCGACCGAGAACCTGCTCCTCGCGAAAGACCAACCGGGCACCTGTCGCCAGTTCGACACGCGAGGAGAGGTACAGTTCACTGCCCCGCGCGGAGATCAACTGCTCGGGCAGCCAGCGCAGTTCGCCCCCCGCGGCCACATCGAGCCGGACGTCGTAGCGGGCCTCGCCCTTGGCCTGCCCGGGCAGGGCGATGGTGGCGGCGGCCGACCCCATGTGGAGCCGGGCGCGGCTTCCCACCTCGGCCTCGACGGTGAAATGATCTCCGCCGAGCGGCCCGCTCATCGCCCCGACCAGCATGACCCGCGCCTCGTCACCGCTCGCCCTCGTACGGCGCAGCGCCAGCGGCCCCTCCCCCGCCAGCACGGGCAGGGCCGTACCCCCCCTGCCGTCCTCCCGGGCCACGATCCGCGCGGTGGCCCGCACCCCCGAGCTCACGCCGCCCACGCGGTCAGCCGCGCCCGCACCCATTCGGCCACGGCGGCGACACCGGGCTCGGTCCGCAACGACTGGAAAACGACGGGCAGTTCGGCCCGCTGCGCCTTGGCGTCGGCGGCCATCCGGGCGAGGTCGGATCCGACGTACGGCGCGAGGTCGGTCTTGTTGACGACCAGCAGATCGGCGGTGGTGACGCCGGGCCCGCCCTTGCGCGGGATGTCGTCCCCGCCCGCGACGTCGATGACGAAGATCTGCGCGTCGACGAGCCCCTTGGAGAAGGTCGCGGTGAGGTTGTCCCCACCGGACTCGACGAGGATCAGATCCAGCGGCCCCACCTCGTCCTCCAGGTCCTCCACGGCTTCGAGGTTGGCGGAGATGTCGTCCCGGATGGCGGTGTGCGGGCAGGCCCCGGTCTCGACGGCGGTGATCCGCTCGGGCGGCAGCACGGCCTCGCGGAGCAGGAACTCGGCGTCTTCGCGGGTGTAGATGTCGTTGGTGACGACGGCAAGGGACAACTCGTCCCGCAGGGCCCGGCAGAGCGCGGCGACGGTAGCGGTCTTACCGGACCCGACGGGCCCTCCGAGCCCGATACGGAGGGCCCGTCGGGAGCCGTCGGGACGGTGGGAGTCGGCACTGACGGCGGCGGGCCCGTCGTGGGTGTGGTCGAGGTGCATGGATACGGCTCCAGATGTTCGGCCGGGGCTGGCGTTTCAGCCTGTCCGGCGCTTGAGGACTCTCAGCCTGTCCGGCGCTTGAGGACGAGGCCCCGTTCAGGCCGACGGGGGGCCAGGGGGCGGAGCCCCTGGCGGGGTCGAAGGGGCGGAGCCCCTGGGGATGGGAACGGGTAAGGGCGGCGGGGGCGACACAACCCCCTATGACGCGAACAGCCGCACGGGCCAGGCGGCATGCGCCTCCGCACTGATCTCCAGCAGCGGAGCGGAAGCGGCAGGCAACGCATCCACCCCCTCGTCGAGGACACGCCGCGCCGCATCGCTCGCCTGGCAAGCGACGCGGTCCAGTTCCGGGGCGAGCCGGGCCAGGACGGCCGTCGCGTCGAAGGGGTCAAGGCTCAGCAGGCGCACGGTCGCGGTCGCGGGACCGCTGACGCTCTCATACGCGGAGCAGTACGCGGCGTCCTCGGCCCCCAACCCGGCGGCCCGCGCCGCCACCCCCAGCACCACCGGTTGATGCGCCCCCTTGGGAAACTCCCGTGCCACCGCGTCCAGTTCCCCGGAGGGCCATGTGGCCCGAGCGGCCCGCATCAACTGCCGCCCCAACCTGCGCGCGGCGACGCGCAGTGCGAGGGACGGCGTACGGGCGTCCGCGGCCGTGTCCAGCACGACGGGGTCGCCCCCGAGGGCCGCCGCCGCGGCCAGTGAGGCGGACACCAGCCCGACGGTATACAACCGGCCCCGGCAGAACTCCGCCAGGCTCGCGGCCCCGGTGATCCGCCCGGCACGGACGGCCGCCTCGGCGCCGCCGGAGTGCGCGTGCCCTCCGGCGGGAAAGCGGCCGTCGGCCAGGACGAGAAGCGCTGCGCGGGACATCAGAAGAGGAAGTAGCGCTGGGCCATGGGCAGTTCCGCGGCCGGTGTCGCCTCGACCAGTTCCCCGTCGATGTGGACGGCGAAGCTGTCGGGGTCGACCCGCACCCGCGGCCGGGCGTCGTTCTCGCGCATGTCCGCCTTGGTGACGCCCCGGGTCGACTCGATGGCCACGAACTTCTTTCCGAGTGAGAGCCGCTCCGGCAGCCCGTCCTCGATGGCCAGCGGTGCCACGAAGTTGACGGAGTTCGACGCCGGCGCCCGCCCGATCGCCCCGTACATCGGCCGCGGAAGGATCGGCTGCGGCGTCGGGATGGACGCGTTGGCGTCGCCCATCTGCGCGTACGCGATCTGTCCACCCTTGATGACGAGTTGCGGCTTGACCCCGAAGAACGCGGGCTCCCAGAGCACCAGGTCGGCGAGCTTGCCGGTCTCGACGGAGCCGACCTCGTGGGCGAGGCCCTGGGCGAGCGCCGGGTTGATCGTGTACTTGGCGACATAGCGACGTACACGGTGGTTGTCCGCGCGTCCGTCACCCGGCAGCGCACCTCGCCGTCGCTTCATCACATGCGCCGTCTGCCAGGTCCGCATGACGACCTCGCCGACACGTCCCATGGCCTGGGAGTCGGACGAGATGATCGAGATCGCGCCAAGATCGTGAAGGATGTCCTCCGCGCCGATCGTGGACGGTCTGATCCGCGACTCCGCGAAGGCGAGATCCTCCGGTACCGCCGCGTTCAGGTGGTGGCACACCATCAGCATGTCGAGGTGTTCCTCGGCGGTGTTGACGGTGAACGGCCGAGTGGGGTTGGTGGAGCTGGGCAGCACGTGCGGCTCGGACACCACGGTCATGATGTCCGGCGCGTGCCCGCCTCCCGCGCCCTCGGTGTGGTACGCGTGGATGCCGCGTCCGTTGATCGCGGCGAGGGTGTCGCCCACGAACCCGGCCTCGTTGAGCGTGTCCGTGTGGATGGCGATCTGGATGCCGGTGCGGTCGGCGACGGTCAGCGAGGCGTCGATGACGGCGGGGGTGGACCCCCAGTCCTCATGCAGCTTCAGTCCCAGCGCTCCTCCGCGGATCTGCGACAGCATCGCCTCGTGCGAGACGGTGTTGCCCTTGCCGAGGAGGCCGAAGTTGAGCGGGTAGGCCTCCATCGCCTCGAGCATCCGGGCCAGGTGCCAGGGGCCGGGGGTGACGGTGGTCGCCTTCGAGCCCTCGGCCGGTCCGGTGCCGCCGCCGATCAGGGTGGTGATTCCGGCGGAGAGCGCCTCGTCGGCGATCTGGGGACAGATGAAGTGGACGTGCGCGTCGATGGCGCCGGCGGTGACGATCCGGCCGTTGCCCGCGATGATCTCCGTCTCCGGGCCGATCACCAGGTCGGGGTGAACGCCGTCCATGGTGTCCGGGTTGCCGGCCTTGCCGATGGCGCTGATCCGGCCGTCACGGATGCCGACGTCGGCCTTGATGATCCCCCAGTGGTCGACGATGACGACGCCGGTGATGACGGTGTCGGGGGTGCCGTCTGCACGCGTAGCACGCGACTGGCCCATGGATTCGCGGATCACCTTGCCACCGCCGAACACGGCCTCGTCACCGGCGAGCCCGGGTCCCCCGGAACGATCCTCCTCGATCTCGACGATCAGGTCGGTGTCGGCGAGCCGGATGCGATCTCCGGTGGTCGGGCCGAACAGGTCGGCGTACGCGGCACGCGAGATCTCAGGCATCGAGGGCACCTCCGGTCTCACCGCGCAGTCCGGGCACGATACGGGCGCCGGTGAGCGGAACGAGTTCGACGTCGACGGGGATTCCGGGCTCGAAGCGCACGGCGGTGCCCGCGGCGATGTTCAGCCGCTTGCCGCGTGCGGCCGCACGGTCGAAGTCCAGACCGGGGTTGGCCTCGGCGAAGTGGTAGTGGGAGCCGACCTGGACGGGCCGGTCGGCGGCGTTGAGGACGGTGATCCGGGTGACCTCGCGGCCCTCGTTGTACACAATCGGGCCGTCGGCGAACAGGAACTCTCCGGGAATCATGGCGGCCGCTCCCCGTCAGACGATCGGGTCGTGGACGGTGACGAGCTTGGTGCCGTCCGGGAAGGTCGCCTCGACCTGGACGTCGTGGATCATCTCGGGGATGCCCTCCATGACGTCGTCCC
>CBFHCJ010000425.1:0-6246 GCA_965654005.1 uncultured Streptomyces sp.
ACCGCGCACGCCGCAGAGGGACTGCTGCGCATGGAACTGCGGCCGGTGCGCGCGGCGGGGAGCGAGGCGCCCGCGGGGTGCCGCCTCCTCGTGCCGTACTTGCTCGGCTCCCGGCTGCGGGAGGCCATGCCTGTGCTGCCGGTCGACGATCCGGAGAAGCTCGACGTCGACCAGGTCGTGGTCTTCGCCGAGGAGGTGTACGAGTGCTTCCTGCGCGAGGGCATGCTCCACACGACCGGCACAGAGGTGCTCTTCGGGAATGAGCCCGGGCATGGCTGACCCGACTACGCCGACGGGCTGGACGCACCCGGATCCCTCGCACTTCCGGCGGATCCTGGGCGCTGTGCAATCTGCCGGGAGGGACCAGTCCGACACGGAGGTGGCCCTCCGTCCGGTGGCGGAGGGCCGGTTCAACGAGTGCTGGCGCGTCACCGGCGCCCGGGACGGCGACGTACTGGTCAAGCTCAACCGCACCGCCCGCCCCGGTCATCTGCCGCGGGTGGCCCGGCTGATGGCCGCGGCGCGGGCGGCGGGAGTGCGCGTGCCGCGCATCCTGGCCCAGGGGAGCGATCCCGTGCTCGGTCCGTACCTCGTGCAGGAGTGGATATCGGGGACCACCCTCGCCGACGTCCTGTCCGGTTCGGGATCGCCGCCGACGGACACCGTGTGGGCCGAGCTCGCGCGACAGATCGCCCGTTTTCACGCGCAGGCAAACATCGGCGAGCCCGGCCACTCGGTGACCGCCGAGCAGCGGCTGGGCGAGCTGACCGGACTGCTCGAACAGGGACGGGCCGTCGGCTGCGTACCCGACGCACTGGCCCACCGGGTCACGCGGTGGGCGACCGGCGCCGTCGCCGGGCTGCGAGCGTACGACTCGGTGGTGGTGCACGAGGATCTGCACCCGGGCAACATCCTGCTCACCGCCGACGGTGGTGTCGCGCTGCTCGACTTCGACCACTCCCGGCACTCCGACACCGCCCATGATTTTGTCAAACTGACGCGCTGGTGCATCCCGTCGGAGCGGGAATTCGGCATTCTGCTCACCGCTTACTGGAAAGAGCGCGGAACTGCCGAGGAAACGGACTTCCTCCGTCGTCTGGCCTTCTACCGGGTGCTCAGTCTGGTGTCGTACTGCCTTTACTGGGCCGACCGCAGTGCGGACGGTGTGCGTGAATCCCAGAAAGAGCTGACGAGGGAGCTGGAAATGGGGACCGAATGACCAGGAAACCAGTAGTGTCCTGTACCGGAGACGGGGCCACCGTGGTGCTGTGGGACATCGACGGCACGCTTCTGGACAGCGGTCGGCTGGCCGCCGGTTACTATTCCGACGCGTTGTCCCGGGTGCTTTCGGTCCCCGCGGCCGACGATTTGGCGGACACCTTGCGTACGTTGTCCGGAGGCACCGACCGACGCATCGCGGCCGTCCTGCTCGACGCCGTCGGCGAGACGGCGGAATCGGTGTCGCCGGATGACTTCCTGACAGCACTCACCGAATCCCTGCACGACCTGCGCGAGTCGATCGTCCGGCTCGCCCCGCCGCTGCCCGGGGCTGTCCGGCTGCTGGCCTCGGCAGCCGAGGCGGGTCTGGCCCAGACCGTGGTCACCGGCAATCTGGGTGCCAACGCCCGGTTGAAGCTCCGGGCGCACGGGCTCCACCGCCACCTGGAACTTTCCTGGGGCGGCTACGGGGACTCTGCTGAACGACGCGAGGACCTCGTCACCGCATCGCTCGGCCGGATCCGGGGCGCCCTGCCCGGCGCGGAGGTCTGCTGCGTCCTAATCGGAGACTCGGTGCACGACGTCAGCGCTGCCCGCGCGACCGGAGTGCCCTGCGTCGCGGTCGCGACCGGAGCACACACGGCGGCCCAACTCGCCGATGCGGGGGCCGACTTGGTGGTGGGCGACCTGACTGAGCTGACGCCCGCCATCCTGACGGAGGCCGCCCGTCCGGTCCCCGCCCGGTGCGACCACCGCTTGAGCTGGTCCATGCCGGACCGGCGGCACCGACCACACTCAACGCGCTGCCCCTTTCCCCACCACCAGGAGCCAGTAAGGCCGATGTTCCTCGCGGACGAACAGAACGATCACGACGAGGCCATAGCAGCCCTCGACCCACTCGACGCGGACGAGCTGATGAGCCGTCTGCCACAGGCCAACCAGACGGCCGACATCGACTGGCTGGACGACGCCCTGCACACGCTCACAGCCCGTGCCGCGCGCGTCGACGACCCCGACCACGCGCGCGCCGCGCTGCGTGACATCGGCTTCCTGGCGGCCTCCCGCGCCCGGCACGATCCGCGGACGCCGCCGACCGCCGCGGTCGAGCACCACCTGGTGCGTCTGTCCCGGCTCGCCGACGAAGTCCCCCGGGACACCGTCTACTCGTACGCCTCGCGCAACCCGAGCGGTGCCCGGCGGCGCACCTTCACCGACACCCCCAACGAGCACCTTTTCATCGACCAGGTCACCCGCGGGACGGTGGAACTCAACCATGCCTTGGAGTTGTGCCTGCTGCTTGCCCGGCGCCTCCTGGCCGACCCGGTGGCGGCCACCGAATCTGCCGAGGCACTCACCGGACGGCTGCGCACCTTCACCCAGTGTCTCCTCACCGTGAAGCGGAGCATCACCCCGGAGTTCTTCACCGGTGAACTGCGGCCGTACTTCCCTCCGCTGCTGCTGGCCGGAGCCACCTACTACGGCCCCGGCGGGGCCCAGATGCCGATGTTCGTGCTCGATGTGTTGCTGTTGCGCAACGCGGGCTCACCCGAGCACAACAGCTGGCATGTGACGTACCTCAACGAAAACGGCCACTACCTGCCGCCTGCGCACCGCTTGGTCGTGGCTCAGGGCATGACACGTTCCGGAGTGGTGTCCCAAGCCCTCACCGACGGGACCGCCGAGCGCTACCCGAACGTGCGGGACGCCCTCATCGGGGTGGTCCACGAACTGCTGCGCTTCCGCTACCCGCACCGCATGCTGGCGAAGGCCAACATGCAGGTCAGGCCGGAAGGCTCGCTGGGCAGCGGCGGTTACACGGTGGAGGCGCTCGACCGGCTGGTGGAACTGACGGCCGAGGCCAAGAACTCCTCCGCTCCCATACGAAGGGTTTCCCATTGACCATCGAAACCGATTTTCCGGCTTTCGCGGCGGGAGAAGCACGGTTCGGCCTACCCGCCACCGTTCGCGCCGACCGGCCGACCGCCACGTCGATCTGCCTGCGATACCCGACGCGCCTCAACGCCATGGCCCTGGACTCCAGCAAGATCGTGCCCACCGGCGGCGGCTACCTGGCGGGCGAGCTGCTCTTCGTCTCCTCCCTCACCCGCACCGTCGAGGTCGCGCTCACCGACGGGGACGCCCCGGTCGAGATCGCCCCCGACTGCGCGCAGCCGGTCCTCGCCAAGCACGCCGCACTCTTGATGCGGCGGGCGCTCGGCATCCAGGGGACCCTCAGGGTCCATGTGACCGGGCAGGACCTGCCGTCCCATATCGGTCTGGGGTCGAGCAGCGGCACCATCGCGGCCGTCGCCACCGCCGTGAACCGCCTGTACGGTTCGCCCGTCCCGCCGGTCGACCTCGTCGCCTACCTGGCCCGCAACCACGGAGAGGAGATCGACGGAGAGTCCGACCTCCTGCTGCCCGTGCAGTGCCTGGGCGGTTCGGCCACCGCCGGCGTGCTGCCGGGCGCCGTCCACGTCGTCGCGGGAGCCAACGTGCCCATCCTCAGCGCACGGCTGCCGGAGGACATGAGCATCGTCTTGGCCATGCCGGAGGACCTCCTGGACCGGGACGCCGTGGCGAGCCTCAGCGCCGAGGCCGAGTCCTTCGACGGCTTTGCCGAGGTCGGCAAGGTGCACGGGCCGGAGATCGCCTACCGGCTGCTGCACGAGGCATGGCCGAGTCTGGTCGGCGGGGATCTGCTACCGCTGGGCCGGCTGCTCTTCGACTACCGGTTCCGGATGGGCAGCATCGACAACTGCGCCTTCTCCCACCCCCGGCTGCGCTCCATCGCCGCCGCCGTGGAGCCGATGTTCCTGGACGGTGAGGTCGAGGTGCTCAGTCTGTCCTCGGTGGGTCCGTCTTTCTTCGCGGTGACCTCGGACACCCAGCGCTGCGTCGCCCGGTTCACCGAAGCGGGCCTGCGCACGATCGTGAGCCGGCCGTGGAACGACGGCGCCGTCGAGGTCGGCGGCGAGCCGCGGTGACGGCCGCCGCGGGCGCGCCCACCAGCGCCTACTGGGAACAGGAGGGGGTGGCCTCCGCCTTCGCGGCCCTGTCGGCGCCGCCCTATCTGCTCGACCTGATCGAGAGCCGTCCCGTCGGCAACGGGCGGCTCGCCCTCGACGTCGGGTGCGGTGGCGGCCGCAACACCGTCCAGCTGCTGCATGCCGGTTACCGGGTGGTGGCGGTCGATCTGCACCGTGCCATGGTGGAACGCACCGCGAGCCGTTGCGTCGCCCAGCCGGGTGCGCGCCTCGCCGTGGCCCAGGCGTCGGCCGCCGCGCTGCCGGTCGGAGACGCCGGCTGTGCCCTGGTGGTGTGTCATGGAGTGCTGCACAACCTGATTCGGCCGGATCAACTGGCCGCCGGGCTGCGTGAGCTGGGCCGGGTCCTCGCCGACGACGGGGTGCTCTCGCTCAACCTGTTCACGGGGGAGCACCTCGATCCCTGTCTGCGGCCGAGCCCGGAACCCGACACCTACGCACTGCCCAACGGCCAGGTCATGACCTTGCTGCCGACCGCCCGGCTGGAGCGGATGATCCAGGCTGCCGGTCTGCGCACCGTCGGGGCCGTCCACCGCTACCTGAGACCCGGGGACCCCGGGGTGCGCTCGGTCTACCGCGCGGAGCTGCGCCGGGAGGAGACGTGCTGATTGCGGCCTTCGAGGCATCAGACGCGTCCCGCACCGACCAGGAGGCGGACCTGCGGTTCGTTGTCATGCCCGGCGAAGGGGCGCTCGACCGCTTCAGCACGGTGCCGGCGGCCGCCTGGGGCCCGTCCGGTCCCGCGCTGTGGACCTGCTCCGTACGGCCCGCCGGCACCGCCTTCCACCTGCTCGCCGAGTGGCGCCCGGACGCCTCGTACTACGTGGAGGCGTGGAGTGACGGTCCGCTGCCCGTGCCGGTGGCCCCCGGTGCGCCGTTGCCGGCCGAGACGGCCCGCTTCCTGCGGCGCTCCTACCGGAGCCACGCCGCGCTGAACCTCGGCCTGCCGCGACAGGGCGTCAAGGCGCCGGCCGACAGAGAACTGGAGCGACGCCTCGCTCTCACCCCGGACCGGCATCCACTGGCCGTGGCCCAGTTGCTGCTCGACAACCTGGTCCCGCCGTCCACGATGCCGCGGCTGCTGCCCCGGGCGCTGTACCGCAGACTGCTCCGATCCCGGATCCACCTGCCCGACACCCAGCCGGAACACGGCTACGCGGCCCTCAGCCGCAATCCGTCGGGCGGCTGGTGGGTGAAGTTGAAAGGACGCCGGGCCGATGGCACCCGCAGCGAACTGCGGACCGCGACCGCCACCGACGGCGAGGCGCTCAACTGGGCCGCCGACCGGCTCGGCGCGTCGCTGCGGGAGGCCGGGACGCTCAGCCGCGACTGCTGGGACTTCTTCCTAGGCCCCGACGCCGACGGACACCGGCTCGTCGTGACCGTCGACGACAGCACGTTCACCGGGTCGAACGCCCGGCTGACGCAGGTGGAGGTGGAGTACACCGGTTGCCACGCGGTCGCCGTACCGCCGGTCACCGAGGCGTGGCGCGCGGTCGACGAGGCCCTCGCAACCGTCTCCGGTGTCCTGGATCGCAACGGCATGGCCCACCGCGAGAGCGCGGCCGGGAAGATGGAACTCTTTCTTGGAAGGTGACATGGCCGTGGCACATTTCGCCGCGCGTACCACAACCCCGAAGTCCGGCTCCGCGTGGCGTGTGTTGCACACGTTGCTGCCGGAGCCGCTCGCCGACCTACCGGTCCATGGTGGTGCGGCCACCCTCGTGACCCTTGCAGATCGCACGGTGCTCGCGACCGCCGTCGACGAACGGGCCGTGGACTATCTGCGCCGGCTGCTCGAACCCGGCAACTCGCTGTGGCAAACCGCGGCCCCGGCGTACCAGGCCGCGCCGCCCGAGAACCGGATGGACGCCGTTCCCCTGCCCCGCGGCGACGTCCACATCCTGCTGGACGCGGTCCGGACGGCCGCCGTCGGCGCCCCGGTACCCACCCGTCTGCACGTCGGCGCCCCGGCGGCCTG
>CBFHCJ010000426.1:0-6245 GCA_965654005.1 uncultured Streptomyces sp.
ACGCGGTGGCTTACGCGGTGGCTTACGCGGTGGCTTACGCGGTGGCTTACGCGGTCCAGTCGAGGATGACCTTGCCGCCACGGCCGCTCGCCGCGTCGGCGAACGCCGCCTCGAAGTCCCCGTAGCCGTACCGGCCGGTGATCACGGGGGCGAGGTCGAGGCCGCCTTCCAGCAGCACCGACATCGCGTACCAGGTCTCGAACATCTCCCGGCCGTAGATGCCCTTGACGGTGATCATCGAGGTGACGATCCGGGCCCAGTCGACCGGGAACTCCTGCGTCGGCAGGCCCAGCATGGCGATACGACCGCCGTGCGTCATGTTGGCGATCATGTCGCGCATGGCATCCGGCCGACCGGACATCTCCAGGCCGATGTCGAAGCCCTCGCGCAGGCCCAGTGCGCGCTGACCGTCGGCGATGCTCGCCTCCGACACGTTCAGCGCGAGGCTCACGCCCACCTTGCGCGCCAGCTCCAGCCGTTCCTCGCTCACGTCGGTGATCACGACGTTACGAGCACCCGCGTGCCGGGCCACGGCCGCCGCCATCAGACCGATCGGCCCGGCACCGGTGATCAGGACGTCCTCACCGACCAGCGGGAACGACAGCGCGGTGTGAACGGCGTTGCCGAACGGGTCGAAGATCGCGGCGACGTCGAGGTCGACGGGCACGCGGTGCACCCACACATTGGCGGACGGAAGGGCGACGTACTCGGCGAACGCACCGTCCCGTCCGACGCCGAGGCCGACCGTGGCCCGGCACAGGTGGCGGCGGCCGGCCAGGCAGTTGCGGCACTTGCCGCACACCAGATGGCCCTCGCCGCTCACCCTGTCTCCGGCCTTGATGTCGGTCACGTCGCGCCCGGTCTCGACGACCTCGCCGACGAACTCGTGCCCGACCACGAGCGGGGTGCGGATCGCCTGCTGCGCCCAGCCGTCCCAGGACCGGATGTGCAGGTCGGTGCCGCAGATGCCGGTGCGCAGCACCTTGATCAGTACGTCACCGGGTCCGACGGCGGGCTCCGGAACGTCCGCGAGCCACAGCCCGGGCTCCGCCTTCTCCTTGACCAGTGCCTTCACGCTACGGCTCCTGTGGGTACGATCCCGCGCCCGCGCATGCAGAAGCAGCCCGCAGCCGGGGAGGGAGGTGGATTCGCGAAGCAATCTGCCGTACGGCGGCGCCCTGGTCCATCGAGGATTTCTTAAGCCGCGCCCCAGATCCGCTTCACGCTGTCGAGCTGTCTGCCGGGCGAACGCCGTCTTCGCATGACGAGGCAAGGTGCGCTTGGTGTCATGACGGGGCAAAGTGCGCTTGGTCGGGCCCGCGCCTGGGCGCTCTCGTGACGGATCTGCCCCCGGGTAGATTGAAGGATCGTTGAATATTGCTGCGATCGGCGCATCCGGCGTGCGGGCTGCCTCCCCCGAAGACCGTACGCCGGGGCAGGGCGTCCCACCTAAGGAGCGAAGGACTTGCGGTCAGGACCGGCGACGACGCAAACATGGGACCTGTTCAGTGAGTCGTTCGCGCGCGACCCGCACCCTCGCCTCGCCTGGCTGCGCCGGCACGAGCCGGTGCACTTCGACGAAGGGACGGGGCTGTGGCTGGTGACCCGTCATCGCGATGTGCGCCGGATCCTGCTGGATCCTGATCGTTTCCGTCCGGACAACGCCCTCGAAGCCGTGACACCCCTGTCCGTGGCTTCCCTGCGCATCCTGGCTCGGGCCAAGGTGGCTTTCCCGCCCGCCTTGGCCGACAACGGCGGTCCCGATCATCCCGCACTGCGCAGACTGGTCGCGGGTTTCTTCAACGCGGAGCGTGTGCGGGCCGCGGTGCCCGTGATCGAGGACATCGCGACGGACCTGTTGCACGGACTGAAGTCCGGCATGCGGGACGGGCGGAACTGTGACCTGGTGAAGGACTTCGCGCGCCTTCTTCCCTGTCGGGTTCTGACCCATCTGCTCGGCATGGAACAGGTAGACGTGCCCACACTGACGCAGTGGAGCGACGACGCACTCGATCTCTTCTGGGGGCGTCCCGCGCCTGACCGCCAGGTCGAACTCGCGCGGTCCGTGGCGGCCTTCCATTCCTGGATCTGTGAGCGGATGTCCCCTGCTTCGGCCGACGCCGGACTCATGGAAGCACTCCGGGGACTCGTGCTGTCCGATGGCACTCCGCTCGACCGGGCCACCGCGGTCGCCGCTTGCTTCTTCATCCTGGTCGCCGGACAGTCCACGACCGGTCAACTCATCGCCACCGTGCTGCGCAGGGCGCTGGAAGAGCGTGATGCATGGGCCCGGGCCGCTCTCGGGAGCGGGTTCGCCGAGGCATGGGTGGACGAGACCCTGCGTTTGGAGCCGTCGGTAACCACCTGGCGTCGGATCACCGCCTGCGAGGTGGAACTGGCGGGTGTGCGGATCCCGGCCGGATCGCCGCTCCTGCTGATGCTCATGAGCGCCGGCGCGGACCCAGAGGTGTTCGAGCAGCCGGACCAGCGATGCCCTTACCGCGAGAATGTCCGTCACCACCTCGCCTTCGGGGCCGGGCGGCACCGTTGTCCCGGAGCGTTGCTGGCCCGGACCGAGGCCGCCGTGGCCCTGCGCACGGCGGCCCGCATGATGCCCGACGCGGTGGCCGTGGGAGACGGAACGCACCTGCCGATGCTCAGCCTGCTGTCCTTTCGCGCGCCTACGAGTCTGCTCGCGACGCGTCATCACTGAGCAACGCCGCGCCGGTGTTCCGGGGTGCCGCCGCCTCCCGGGGCAGTCTGATGCGTGCCGTGTCCGCCGCCGGACCTGACACACCGGGGGCGACGGCGCGGATGACCCAGGGGCCGCCTCGATTCGGCAGTGCAGACCTCACCCGATTCCGCGAAAGGTTCAGTACGGGGCCGCCGTCGTCTCCGTCATCGTCCGTGTGATCGAACCCCCGCTCGCGATCGGGATCGCGGACAACAGGTCCGCCGGGAAGTCGAAGGCGTCGACCAGGGTCATCATGTGCGGTGCCAGATCGGCCACCACCGTGTCAAGGGTCCTGGGCAGTGCCCGTATCTGGTCCGGGGTCAGGTGGCCGTCCGCCAGTAGGTCTCCGGTGTGCTCGCGGAGCCGGCGGAGCAGGAACAGGTGGCCGAGGGAGTGGAGGAGGTGCTGGGCCTTCGGGTCGGTCGCCCGGTCGGCTGCCGCCATGAGCGCGTCCGCGGCCCGGAGGTGGGCGTGGGCGGAGACGGTCTCCAGGGCGGCCTCCGAGGTGGCGTTCCAGCGGCCCACCGGGTCGCCGGACGGGCCCTCGCGCAGGGCCGCGCGAGCCCTGCTCTGCCAGATGGCCTCGGCCTGGGCGAGCAGGCCCCGTAGGAAGGGGAGGTCCGTGAGGTCGCCGGGGGGAAGGGCTTCCGGCTTCGCCGACTCGTGGCCGAAGACCATCTCCGAGGCCGCCTTCGCCCAGATCACCAGGTTGTCGCCCTCGGCGGTGATACCGCCCTCGATGTTCGACGGCAGGTCCGAGATGCCGTTGGCGGGGAACAGGCCCTGCGCGCCGCAGCGTTCGCGGCACTCGATGGCGATGTCCCGCGCCTGCCAGGTGATCCAGCCCTTGGCGATCGCCGCGAGCCGTTCGACCTCCTCGCGGTCCTCCTCGGTGTGCGCGGCGAACCGGTCCACGACCGTACGGTGCAGGAACGTCATCGCGTACGCCGTCGAGAGCGCGTCGAGAAGTCGGCCGTGGTGGGTGCGGTGGGCGGCGAGAGGTATTCGTTCGCCCGTCCTCGGCCCCGCGATGAGGCGGCTGTGGGCGTAACGGACCGCGATGGTGAGCGCGGCGCGGGCCATGCCCAGGGTGCCCGCGCTCATGCAGAGCTTGCCCATGGTGACGCGGTTGATGGAGCGCAGCAACCGTTTGCGCCTGTTGCCCAGGTTGCTGGTCAGGGTGCCGTCGTTGTCGAGTCGGCCGTGGTCGGCCTCCAGGAGTGCCTCGCGGGGCAGCCACTTGTGGTCGAAGGAGGTGAGAGCGTGGTCGACGGGGGTACCGGTGCGGTCCGGCAGCCGGCGGACCGTCACACCCGGCAGGTGTCCGGTCTCGTCGCTGAGCGGGGTGAGGAAGAGGAAGACGCCCTGGTCCTCGTCGTCCACGAGGAGCCGGGCCGCGACCACCGCGGTCTTGGGGCCGCCGGTCAGGCTGGTGTTGGGCATGAACTTCCGCGCGCCCGGCGTCGGGGTGTGCAGATGGAAGCCGTCGGTCGCACGGTCGAAGACCGCGACGGTCTCCATCGCGGCCACGTCGTTGCCGTGCTCCGACTCTGTGCAGAGAAAGGTTCCTGTGTGCTGCAGCGAGGTGAAGGCGGACAGATCGCGGCCCTCGTTGTCGTGGTCGACGAGGCTGCCGAGGAAGAGGTTGTAGTGGATGCTGGCGACGGTCGTCAGGCCTCCGTCCACGGGGCCGATCCACTCGTGCAGCGCGGCCAGCCGGTGCGGGTCGGCGGTGAACCCGGCCGGGTCGTCGAGGACTCCGTTGAGGTGGCGCAGACGGTCGTACGAGAGGGCGGCCCGCTCGGCCGGGGAGAGGCCGGGCCGGTACGAGAAGGCGCGAGTGGAGATCATCCTGCGCCAAGTTCCGTGTGTACGTTCGCGGTTCGCGCCCTCGAAGAGGATGTGCGCCAGTTCGGTGGCGACCGAGTGTCCCTCGGCTGTGGCTGTGGCTGTGGCTGCCGTTGTGATTGTGGTTGCCGTTGCGATTGTGGTCGCGGTCGCGTGGTCGGGTTCTGCTTCTGTGCCTAACGGCTCGGACGCCATGACAGTCATCGGGCTTCCTCCTGGTGTGAGTTGGGGGCAGGCGTGAAGCACGGACCGAAGATACGAACCATCCGGTTTTGTTTTCAACCCTGCCTTGCTCTCGCGGCGATGTCAGTGTGTGTTGAAAAACCGTTCCGCTGGTTTTATTGTCCGGTATCGATGGGAGAGGGGGCTGCTTGTGGCACGGCAGGAACGGGCCATTCGCACGCGGCGGGCGATCCTGGTCGCCGCGGCCGAGGTGTTCGACGAGGTCGGATACGAGGCGGCGACGATCTCCGACGTGCTGCAGAGGTCGGGGGTCACCAAGGGCGCCCTCTACTTCCACTTCACGTCGAAGGAGGAGTTGGCCCAGGCGGTCCTGGCCGAACAGGTCTCCTCGCTCCCGCGCGTCCCCGAGCAGGAACTGAAGCTGCAGGAGTCGCTGGACGAGGCGCTGCTGCTGGCCTATCTGCTCAGGAAGGACACCGGTGACCCGATCGTCCAGGGCAGCGTGCGCCTGACCGTGGACCAGGGGTCGCCCAAGGACCACCTCAACCGGCGGGTGCCGATGCAGGCGTGGACCGAGCACACGCAGGCCCTCTTCGAAGAGGCCAAGTCGAAGGGGGAGATCCTCCCGCACGCCGATGTTCCCGCGCTCGCCCAGCTCTTCGTCGGTGCGTTCACAGGGGTTCAGGTCCTGTCGAGAATCATGACCGAGCGGGCGGATCTGGCCGAGCGGGTGGCCGACCTCTACCGGTATCTGATGCCGTCCGTCGTCGCGCCGGGGGTCCTGGCCCGCCTGGACTTCTCCCCGGACCGGGGTTCCAAGGTGTACGAAGCCGCGATGAAGCAGCGCGAGTCGGAAACGGTGAAACACGGCGAACGTGGCGAACGTGGCAAACGTAGCGAAAGGGGCGGAGGGGGTCGACGTGGCTGACGGGGCGAACGTGGCGGAGTGACCTCCGGACGAGGCAGGGCATCGGGCATTCGTGTCTCGTCCACCCGTGTCTCCTCCCCCCGGGGTATCTCCTCCACCCGTATGTCCTCCATCCCCATCTCACCGTGTGTGCACAGGAGTTCCACCGTGGTGCGCCGGGCGGCGTGCCGCGCCGAAGAGTGAGCGGACGAGCGGAACGACCCACCGAACGGAGTGCAGGATGGACATGACCGCATGCCCGTACGCCCTCGACGCGACCGGGAGGGACCTGGCGGGCGAGAGCGCGCGACTACGCGCGCGGGGACCGGCCGTCGAGGTGGAGCTGCCGGGCGGAGTGCGTGCCTGGGCCGTCGTACGGCAGAAGTACGTCAAGCAACTCCTCACGGACCCCCGGGTGTCGAAGGACGCCCGGCAGCACTGGCCCGACTTCATCGCGGGCCGCATCGGCGAGGAGTGGCCGCTGCACCCCTGGGTGGCGAACGAGAACATGCTCTTCGCCTACGGGGAGAGCCACGCGCGGCTGCGACGGCTGGTCGCCGCGGCCTTCACCGC
>CBFHCJ010000427.1:0-6203 GCA_965654005.1 uncultured Streptomyces sp.
GGTCAGGCATGACCGCCACACCGCCGAATACCTGGGCGGCTGCTGCCCTACCGGCGGAGAAGCAGCTCACCTCGCCGGGAGGCGAGGCGGAGGAGAAGAATCGCGAAGGCGCCCGCGATCATCAGGGCCACTGCCACCAGGACGGCGTTGCTCCAGCCGACGGTGATGTCGGAACCGGTGTAGGTCGCAATCATCGCGAAGAGGGTGATCCCACACGAGGCACCGAGGTAGCGTGCCGTGCTGTTGGCGCCACTCGCCATGGCGGCCTGGTCTGGAGGGACACTCGCGACGGCTTCGCGGCCCAGCGTCGCATTGAGCAGCCCCGTGGTGATTCCGGCGAGCGCCAAGGGCACGAGCAACTCTGTCGTCGAGTCGGCCCAGATTGCGGTCAGCATGCTCAGCGCAGTGATGGCCAGGAGCGCGGCGACAGTCCCGGGACCTTGCAGGCTGAACGGCAGACGGCGCCCCGCGATGGCGGCAACCACACTGGCCACCGCCCATGCCAACGGCGGAAGACTCGCAGCGCGAAGGGACTCGCCATAGCCGACCTGGGCGACCGTGGGCAGGAACGCCGCCATTCCGATCATTCCCGACCCCAGGACCAGTGCCCCGAGCGTTGTCGCGACGAAGCGCGGGTGCCTCAACAGCTCTGGGTCGATCAGTGGCTGCCGGACACGGCGTTCGATCACCCCAAGAGCGACGAACAAGGCCACGGCTGCGCCACCCAGGGCAACGACCGGCGCCCCGAACCCGGTGCGCGCTTCGGTCATGGCAGACACCGCAAGCACCAACCCCAATGACAGCAGGACGAGCCCCGCAACGTCGATCCTGCGCGGCGTGACGGCCCTCGATTCGGGGATCCGGCTGACCGAGAAGCACAACACAACGACACCGGCGGCAACGGTCGCGATGTAGTTCTCACGCCACGCCGTACCGAAGTCCAGCGCAACTGCCAGCAGGGAGCCACCGGCGACTCCACCTCCCATGCACGACCCCCATACGGCGGTGGCATGCACGCGGGCCGCTCCCGAGGGGTAGTGATGGGCCAGCACCGCCAGACCGCAGGCCAGGACGGCCGCTCCCCCGCCTCCCTGCGCGAACTTTGCCGCGACGTACACCCAAGGATCCCAGGCAACTGCCGCGACAGCGGCGCCGAGAATGACGGCCACCAATCCTGCGAGGTAGACCCGACGGCGCCCCAGCCGATCCCCCAGGACACCTGCAGCAAGAAGCGTGCCGGCGAGCCCAACACTCATCGAGCTGAGGATCCAGGCATCGGCAACCGGCCCCGAACCCAAGTCACGGGCAGTGGGGGGAAGCGTCGCCAGCGGCGTCACATAGGTCACCAGCACAAGCACCGTGCCAGCAGCCACCGAAGCCAACGGACCGTTGCCCGAAGCGCTCGGTTCGCTCTTCGGGCTCACTCGGCGACAGCCGGGGCATCCATGGGCATGACCTCGCCGCGCCGAACGACCTGGCCGCAGGCCCGGCAGGCCACGACCGCGTGGTACTCCGCCCCGCAGGTGTGCTGGAACTTCAACGGAGGCCCGGACTCGTCCGCCAGATGACGGTCACCGAACTCACGCATCATCACGACTATCGGTCCGAGCGCGCGACCGAGGTCGGTGAGGTGGTATTCGAAGCGCGGTGGACGATCCAGGTACTGCACGCGTGTCACGAATCCTTCGGCCTCCAAGGTCCGCAGGCGTGTAGTCAGGATGTCGCGCGGGGCACCGGTGCGGCTCACGATCGCGTCGAAACGGTGATTGCCCAAAAGCAATTCTCGTACGACGAGCAGGGTCCACTTTGCCCCCACGAACGCGAGTGTGCGCGCAACCGAACAGGTCCGAACCTGGGCTTCCATGCCACTCACCCTAAGCGAGTTTGACTCCACAACCAACTCAGTTGGATTTCCCTACGCACCCCGCTCTATGGTCGACACCAACCGTCGACATGAAGGATCCCCATGACCCAGAACATGACATCCGAGCAATCCGGAGCGGTGCGCGAACGCACCTACTCGTGGGTCGATCCCCAAGTCTTCGCCACCGCGGCACAAGAACTCGATGGGCTTGACTTCTTCGCGCAACTGGGAGATGGCAAGTTCCCACCACCCCCGATCAACGAGACCCTCGGCATGGCCCTGGTCGAAGTCGGGGACGGCCGCGCCGTCTTCGAACTCACCCCCGAGGAGTGGCACTACAACCCGATCGGCAGCGTGCACGGCGGCATCTTGGCAACCCTCGCGGACTCGGCCCTGGGCTGCGCCGTGCATACCAAGCTGAGTGCGGGCACCGGCTACACGTCCCTTGACCTGACCATCAAGTTCACCCGTGCAGCCAACTTGGACAGCGGCACCCTCACCTGCGAAGGACACGTCGTGACCATCGGCCGCCGAACAGCCACAGCCGAAGCGCAGATCACCGACAAGACCGGTCGGGTCATCGGCCACGCCGTCGCGACCTGCCTCATCATCACGGGAAGCTGAAGTGTCCGTCTTCGACTCCGTGCTCGTCACCGGCGCCAACGGCGGCCTCGGCACCGAGTTCATACACCAAGCCCTGGACCGTGGCGCCCAGACGGCAGGCCCTCGAGCAAGCCCGCGAGGCCGAGCGACGCTACGCCGCCGGCAACGCACGCCCGCTCGAGGCGAGGGCCACGACGACGCACTCACGGTTCACTCCGACCCCGCAGGGACCCTCGGCATAACGCATCATCCTGCAGATTGGTCGGGTCGGTTGCGCCGTTTGTGATGCATAAATGGGGTTCGCGGTCTCGAGCTCAAATTGAGAACCCGCCTCTGGCCTGCGTTTTTGCAGGTCAGAGGCGGGTTTTACGTCGGGCTGGCCGGATTTGAACCGGCGACCCCTTGGACTACACCAACCACTCCCCCGTTCCTGCCGGAATTTGCTGACCTAAGCGCTGACCTGCGATAACACCGCAGAACCGTCCTCTCGGCCTTGCTCCTTCTTGCCCCGGCAAGAGGACTTCCGCTTCCGTTTTTGATGCATAAACGATGCACGACTCAAGTCTTCGCGTGCCGCTCCGTCACCGGCCCCGCCTAGGCTCATGCGAAGCGACTGCGTGGACAGGAAAGCCCCCTCCGGGTCAGTCGGCGTGCGAGTCAGGCCGCCCAGGATGACACGGCTTCAAATCACTGCTGATGAGGAGGCCACCCGGATCTGGCTCCGCTCGGTGTCTAGAAGGCGCCCGAGAACTACCGAGATGGGGTGGCGAGAGAGACGCCACTGCTGACTGCCCGAGCAGGTGCGGCTAACCCGAACCGACCAGCAACATCGTCGCAGCGAAGACCAAGCCAGACGCAATGAGCGTCACCATGGTGTACCCGAGGATGTCGCGAATCTTCAGCCCGGAGATGGCCAGCACCGGCAGAGCCCAGAAGGGCTGAATCATGTTGGTCCACTGATCGCCGTAGGCAATCGCCATGATCGTCACCGCCGGGTCGACGCCCAACCGAGCCCCGGCGTCGAGCATCACCGGACCCTGCACAGCGAACTGCCCGCCACCGGATGGCACGAACAGGTTCACCACCCCGGCCGAGAGGAAGGCCAGCACGCCAAAGGTCGACGGACCGGCGGTCTCGACCATGAAGTCGGAGAAGACGGTGATCAGCCCCGAGGTCGCCATGATCCCCATGATCCCCGCGTACAGCGGGAACTGAAGCAGGATCTCACCCACATTCGATGCGGCATTCTTGGTAAGAGCGATCAGTTCGAGCGGGCTACGCACCAGCAGGAAGATCAAGGCCAGGAAGGTCCAGTTGACGATGTCGAGGGTCGCGGTGCCGCCCTCCGCGTAGTGGATCACCAGGTAGAAGACCAATGCCAGGCCGACCAGCAACGTGAGGACACGGCTGGCATCCACCCTGTCGGCGGGGGTGACGACCTCGTCGTCGATGGCCACATTGTCGTCGAAGCGGGCATCAGTCTTCAGCTCGACGATCTTGTCGCCTCCGCGCGGCGCCACGAGGGCGAGTCCACCGCCTACCACGATGATCGTGGCGACGATTGCGAGAATGTTCCACCACGCGAACGTGGTCTCGCTGATCGGAATAGTCTCGCCGAGCTGTTCCGCAAGGAACGAGCCCTCGGTGGCTGCGGTCAAGGTGCCGGAGCCGGAGTAACCCATGTGCCAGATGACGTAGCCGGAGTACCCGGCCGCGACCAGCATCGGAAAGTGCAGGTTCAGCCCCTTCTCACGCCCCTGCTTGGCGACTTCTACAGCCAGCAGTACGCCGACCACCAGGCCGAGGCCCCATGTGATCAGCGACGCGACGGCGGCCACCACGAAGACGAACAGGTATGCCTGCAGCGCGGTCTTGGGAAGCCCGCCGAGCGACGCCAACAACTTGTGCACCGGCCCCGTATTGGCCAGGGTGTGACCGAGCAGGAGAATCAGGGCCATCTGAGTCATGAACTCCAACAGGCCCGACAGACCTTCGCCCCAGCCCTTGACGACGTCGACCGGGCCGGTGTCGGTCAGAGTCAGCGCAAGAATTGCCACGACGAAGGTCAACACGATGGCGAAGACCAGGGCACTGGGGATGAAGCGCTCTACGACGGAGTTGACCGGCCGCATCAGGGCTGAGAGCCCTGAGGACCTTTCCTTCGAGCCAGGGTGGGCGCTGGTCATGATCGGCTCTCCTGATCCTCGGGGCTGGCAACTGGGCGCCAAATCACAATTGATTCCCCTTGCTCCGATGTCAAGCGGCGACCGATGCCGCGACGTTCGCGCGATCGAGCTTCCTTGACCCGGCGCATGGTGCGCACGGCATCGGGCGGCCAGAACGGAGGATGCGAGCAGGACGTGCAGGCCGGTTTCCAGGAGGATGCTGAGCACGGCGCCACCCGCTTCGAGCTGACCGCCGATTCCCGCACCGGCGCACTCAGCCTCTACGAGAAGGTGGGCATGCGGGTCACCTCCGCCTGGGTCAACCGGGCGATCGACATCTGAAGATCCGCACTCAACGCGGTCCGACAGGGCGTCTTACCGCCGCGAGTGTGACTGTCAAGCGAGTGACTCGAGCCCGATGCTGTGGCCGATCCCGCCGCCCCACGCAACGGAGGCCGTTGGGGGAACCCTTGGCGAACGTGCGGCTTCGAGGTTCGGGATCAGGCAGCGGTCGGTTCCAAGGTCTGCCGGGCGACCAACGTCTTCGCTTCTCGGTTGAGTTGTCGCTCCAACCCGATCCTCGGAGTCGATGAGCCGGTGACTAGCGCGGCGGCGGGTCTCGTGGCCGCGTCTCGCCCGCATAGCCGGGGGAGCATCCCGCCGGGCATATGGTCTAACGGTGCGCGATCAGGACGATGACATTGCGCTGCAGCCCGCGGAGACGCTGGAGAGTGGCCCCGCTCGGCCATCGTTGTTCTCGAGGGTGGCGTTCCCTTGGCGACAACCCGTCGCGGCCCTCCTGGCCTTCATGCTCGGGGTCGCGGCCTGCGCCGGCACGGTGCTCTGGTGGCAGGGTCGACCCGAGCCACCTCCTTTTCGGGCGGATCGACACGACGTCGCGTTGATCTTGTTTGAAGCCGATCCGCTCCGGACGCCTGCGAGCGGCCGGTACGCCGAGAACCGTCCGTTGCAGGTTGGCAGCGCCGTTCTCCTGTCCGGCCCGCTGACTTCCACCATCTTGCGGATCGGTTCCCCCACGTCCCTGAGTCTCGGCGTACGTGCTCCGGCCCTACCCGTGACGGTCTCACCGGCCAGGCGGTTCCGGTCGGTCAGTCTCCAGATCATTGTCCGAGATTGCCGGTCGGCTACTCGATGGACCCCGCGCGATCGCCCTTTCACGATCAGGTGGCGCGACGAGTACGGCAAGCTGCACGATGACAGGGCGGGCGACTTCGACGGGTCTCTGGCCCGCGCGCTGGTGCGCTACATCGCTGCCGTGTGTTGACGAAGCCCACCCGGCCGCAGAGGCAACCGTCGCCTTCGCGGTGCGCGGATATGTGCCCACAGGTCGATCCGCCACCGGCACGCTCCGCGTGCCAGCCGCCCCATCTGCTACCCGAGAATGTCTCCGAGAGAGTCGTGGACTCGTTGCGTTGCATGCCGCCGTCGCCACCATCCCCTATTCAGCGCCTGGTCTCGTACCTGGCCAGGACCACGCCGTCGGGAAACGTCCGGGTCTCCACCAGGTTCAGGTTCACCCAGTCGTCCAGGGCCGTGAAGAACGGCGTGCC
>CBFHCJ010000428.1:0-6198 GCA_965654005.1 uncultured Streptomyces sp.
AGCTCGGTCCTCGCGGTCTGATCCGCCGTGTCGAGCAGGCGCTGATCGACGCACTGGACACCCTCGGTTTCCCAGCGATCCGCCGCGAGACGCCGCCGGGGTCGGAGAGCCTGGTGGGCGTGTGGACCCCCGATCACCGCAAACTCGCCTCAATCGGCATGCGCATCAGCGGGAGCGTCTCCAGCCACGGCTTCGCCCTCAACATCGACCCCGACCTGAGCGTCTACACCGCCTTCACCGCCTGTGCCCTGCCCGACGTCCGGATGACCTCCCTGGCCGAACTCGCCGCCGAACGCGGCCTGCCGACCCCAACCCACACCGCGGTGCGCGACGCGGTCGCACGAGCGGCCACTACGCACCTGACACCACGTCAGAGAGGCAGGAAGGCAAAGAGTATTGTGGCGTGACGGATCAGGTGGCCGGCTCAGGCCCAACGCGCCAGGGCTGGCCGCGGTCGGCGGGGCCCATGCCCCCGAGGATCTCCGCCGAACCTTGGCTCGCAGGCCGCTGCGACCGCTGCCCTCTGCGCCTCACCTCCTGCCGCTCTCGGGCGGCGTCACACCGACCCGCTTGCGCACCAACCCCGGTGGTGCTTGGCCGTCCTACGAGCGGACAGGGATGACGCGACTGCGCACTCCATCAACCACAAGCCGCTGCCTCGGAATGTCCTGGGCCGCCAGAGGCGGGCGAAGGCAGCACGCCCGGACTTGACGCAGAACGGTCGTTGAGGAGCCCACCGGCCCGCCCACCCTCGTGTTCTGTGGCTCAGCGGACCAGGCGCGCAGCCGCATCGCCGTGATCGGTGCAACCGTCAACCGCGATGCGGGCAGCGTCACTTCACCGCACTCACCGGAGGTCCGTTCCGGACCTGGGAATCACCAGGTACCCGGGAGCTGTGTATGCAGGGTCCCGTCAGCCCGGCGGAAGGGTGGGGATTGCGGACGCCGTGTCCGGGATGATGTCCGGCTTCGGCTCCATGAGGCCGAGGCTGGACAGCTCAGAAGGGGTTCTCCGTCTCGTCAGCCGTGTGCGGGGTGTTCCGGTGTTGCTGCGGCTTCTGTGATCTGCTCGGGGGCGAAGTCGCGTAGAAGCTGGTTCAGAGCACGTCGATGGGCAGTGCCTCCTGAAGACGCTTCCAGACCTTACGCACGGCGCGGCGCTCGTCCTTAGCCGTCACAAGAACGGCAAGGCGTGTTTTACCGGGTGACGCGCCGAGGGCGAACCCGCTGCTGTGCTGTGCCGCGACCAGTTCGAGGAAGCCGACGGCGCGGGTCACGATGATTTCGATGGCGTGCAAGGCCATGGCGCTCCGTCCTGGTGGGATACCCAATGGCCGGGGGCGAGTGACGTGGTGCAGGGCCCGTGAGGCGGTGTGTCGCGGGCTCGCGGTGAGCGCATGCAGGCGCTGCCGGCCGAGCGGCGCTGCCCACCCGGGGAGGTACGGTGCTCGGTTGTGCAGCTGGCGGACGCCCAGGCTCACCAGGGTGATCCAGCCGTCCGGGATCCAGCCCTCCACGTAGCCTTCGAGGAACAGACCGAGGTCGGGGATGGCCAGGTGGCTGACGTGGCCGGCGACCTGCGGGTAGGGAAGCCACGCCAGGCGGGTGGCTCCGTATGGAGGCGAGAGGCACCGCTCCCTGTGGAACCGCCGCATGATCGCCTTCGGAGCCGAAGCCCAGAGTCTCGTCGTCCTCGGCTTCCTCCTCGCCCAGAACGCCACCAGCGCCGCCCGCTACAAAGAAGACCCCACCTACTCCGACGCAGACGCCGAAGCCGCAGACCTCAGCGACGGCACCGAGGAGCCCCGCCGAGCATGAACAGGGCCGAGGCATCCGCCTCGGTCCCACCACACCAGCCTGATCCGCTACCCTGTCAGGGACCGCCCTCAGCGGCGGTCCCCATCCTTGCCACAACGGGGATGAGTGCTCACTCAGAGTATTCATCCACGTTTTACGCAAGGCCCGGCCTTCGTAGCTCAGGGGATAGAGCACCGCTCTCCTAAAGCGGGTGTCGCAGGTTCGAATCCTGCCGGGGGCACCAGGCAAAAGGCCCCGGACCGATCATGGTCCGGGGCCTTTGACATCCACTTTTGACATCAACGCGGGCGGTCAGCCACGACTGGGGCGCCGCTTTCGCAGTAGCCGGTCCATGTGGCTCATGGCTTCGCGCTGGGTGTCCTGCACGACGTGCGTGTACACGTCCATGGTGATGCTGATCTGGGAGTGCCCGAGGATCTCCATCACGACGCGGGGTGCGACTCCGGCCGCAGTGAGGAGGGTGGCGGTGCCGTGGCGGGCGTCGTGCAGGCGGATGACGCGGAGGCCAGCGGACTCGGCGACGCGGGTGAAGGAGCGGTAGAGGTTGCGCGGCTCGACGGGGCGGCCGGTGCGGGTGGCGAAGACGTAGTCGGAGTCCTGCCACTTCTCCCCCGCATTGGCGCGAGCGTCAGCCTGCCGCAGACGGTGCCATCGAAGGGGCGCGATGCAGAGGGCAGGCAGCGGGACGGCTCGGCGACGGCGGCTCTTGGGGTCGTCGTCGTAGAGGACGCCACGGCGCCGCTGGACTTGGTGACGGACGTAGAGAACGCGGCTGTCGAGGTCGAGGTCCGACCAGCGGAGACCGACGATCTCTCCTCGACGGAGGCCCATGGCGATGGCGAGGACGAAGGCCGCGTAGAGCGGGTCCTTGCGTGAGGCGGCGAGGAAGTCGAGCGTCTCGTCGAGGGTCCAGGGGTGCAGCTCGGGCGTGTCCGTGCGGGGTGGCTCGACGAGCTTGGCGACGTTGCGCGTGATGAGTTCCTCGCGACAGGCCGAGGTCAGCGCTGAACGCAGAACTCGGTGCGATTCCTTGGCGGTTGCGGCGGTCGTCCCCTTCTCCAGGCGGACGAGGAAGCGGCGGACGTCGGCGACGCCGAGGGATTCGAGCCGCTTGGCTCCGAGGAGCGGCACCAGGTAGAGCCGGACATGCGCCTCGTACTTGTCGAAGGTGCTGAGCTTCCGCCCAGGCTTGATGATGTTGTCGAGCCAGTACGGCAGCCACTCGGAGAGCTTGGCGGACTTGGTGGGCACGGGTACACGCCCTGGTCCACCTTGTCGAGCAGCTCACGGCGTTTGGCGTCGCACTCGGCCCAGGTCTTGCCGTAGGCGAACTTGCGGGCGCGGGTGCCGTCCGGCTGGAGGACGTAGACCGCGCACTGGTAGCGGCCGTCTTTGCGCTTGGTGATGGTGCCGGCGCCGTTCGGGTTGCGCTTGCGCTGAGTGGCCATCAGGCAGCCTCCTCGATCTGGCCGAGGACGAAGTCCGTGACGGCGTGGGCAGGGATGCGGCGAGCGCCGTCGATCTTGATGGAGACGAGGCGGTGCGATCGGATGAGGTCGTAGACCTTGGAGCGCCCGAGCTTGAGCCGTGCCATGACCTCCGGCACGGTCAGGAGTTCGGCGGTGACTGTGGCCGTGGTCATGCTGCGGTTCCCTCCTCGGTGAAGCTGTCGCGCAGGGCGTCGCGGGCGGTCTCGCGGTTGGCCTGGAGGTCGCGGGCGATGGTGGCGGCGAGGGCGGCTTCGCCAGGGGTGTGGCCGTGGCCGGCGTACTGCCAGTCGGTCAGGACGAGGACGGTGTCCGGCTCGCGGTCGTCGAGGCCGAGGACGGAGGCCTCTTGTGCGGCGCGGTAGTCGGCGCGTTCCCGGCGGAGGGCACCGAGGGTGGTCGAGTAGGTGCGCGACTTGGACGAGAAGTGCCCGCGGAATCCGAGCATGTGCGCCCAAGCCCACAGGCGCCGGTCCGGGTAGAGGGCGTCCAGGTCGCGGCAGGCGGTGATCAGGCGGCGGGTGTGGTCGGGGACCTGGTGGCGGTCGAGTTCGGCGAGTTCGCCGATGCGGCGGTCAAGAGTGCCGGTGTTCTCGGCGGCTTTGGTGGCGTACTTGGCCACGTAGGAGGCGACGGCCTGTTCGGTGATGTCGGAGCCGTCGCCGAAGGCCTTGACCGGGCGGACGTCGAGTTGCCGCCCCCAGCGGAAGGTGCGGGCGGGCTGGTCTTCGGCGGCCGGGACAGAGACCGAGGTATAGGAGTGCGTAACGGCGACGCGGATCGCGTCGGTGAGGAGGTCGACGGTTGCCCAGGCGGGTGGCTGTGTGCCGGGTCCGTCCGGGCCGTCGAGGCGGATGACCGCGTGGAAGTGGAGGGCGCCGCGCTTCTGGAATTCGGCGACCTTGCCGAAGGCGACGCGGAGATGGTCGGCGAGTTCACGGCGGGGCAGGCCAGCGCGGGCGGCGAGTTCGCGGCGCAGGCGAGTGGTGAAGCGCTGCCAGAGCTGTCCGGCATGGTTGTTGAAGAGGACGGCGCCCGCGTAGTCGTAGCGGTCCGGGTCGAGGGCGGTGCCCAGCTCGGGGGCGTCGGGGGCGTGGAGGGTGCCGCAGCGGCAGGGGCCGCCGTGGTCGGGGCGGTTGTGGACCGGGCCGAAGGAGGGGGCGGTCAGGGTTGTGAAGACGCGGGGATGGTCGCGTACGGCGACGGGGATGTCTCGTCGGTCGTCTCCGGCGAGGCCGGCGCGGATCAGGTGGTAGGTGTCGCCCGCGTAGGTCCAGGCGCAGGAGGGGCAGCGAGAGGCGCGGCGGTTGCCGCAGGCGAGGCGGAGGCGTCCGCCCGGCTCAGCGGCGGTGGAGTAGTGGTGCAGGGTCTGGCCGGTGGTCTTGTCCTTGTGGAGGATCCAGCCGGTCAGGTGGATCGGGTCGGAGCAGCCGCCGGTGCGGCGGATCTGGTCTTCCCAGCGGGTGTAGTCCGAGGCCGAGGCCACCCGGAGGACGTCCCGGAGGGTGGTCGGGTCGAGCGGTGGGTCGGAGGGCTTGGGGATCTTGGGGGTCTTATGTGTCGGGGTTGAGGCCCGGTGGGCCATGCTGGGGGTTCCTTCCGGTTGCGAGATCGATCGGTGGGGACGGCTCCCGGGCGGCGGATGCTTGGCGGTATCGAGGCCGCCCGGGGGCCGGTCAGCGACGCTTGGCGTCGGAGGCGAGCAGGGAGCGCAGGACGACCGCGCAGACAGCGACCGAGGCTCCAGTGATGGCGACCGCCAGGAGCAGCGAGACCAGAACGGCGCCGAGGACCAGGACGACGGCGGTGCCGGCGCCGACGAGGGCGAGGGCGGTGCCGGGGGTGAGCTGGACAACCGGGCGGGCCGAGGTCGCGGCGACGGCGGGTGCCGGGGGCGGGACCGGGGTGGCCGGGGTGCCGGGGGTGATGGTGGTCGGGTGGAGGACGGCGGGCGGGGTGACCAGGCCGGTGGGCTGGGGCATGGTCGGAAGCTTGGGCCGGAACATGAGCGGGTCTCCTTCGCGGGCTCGGGGTTACTTGACGGCGGTGTCGATGACGGGGGCGAAGAGACTGTCGGCGAGGAGGTAGCCGCCGAGGAGGAGCACGCAGATCAGCCACCAGGGCGGACGGACGAGCTTGACGCCGAGGTAGCCGACAGCCAGCAGGGCGAACCAGAGGGGGACGTCCATGGGGTGCGGTCTCCTAGCGGACGGTGCAGCGGTGCGTGCGGGCGGCGAGCTGGGCGGCGGTCTGGCTGGAATAGTCGGCGGACCAGCCGCAGCGGTCGGAGGTGCAAACGGCGGCGTGCGTGGTACGGCCGTTGCGGTCGCGGTGGGTGCCGATCTGTACGGGGCCGATCCGCATCAGGGAGTGGAAGTTGTCGCGGGCAGGCATGGCGGTCAGTCCTTCCGGGTCGTGGGGTCGGGGTACTGGGCGCGGATGCTCTGGGCAATGGCCGGGTCGTCGACGTGCTGTGCGGCTTCCTCGGCGAGCAGGTGGGCGAGGAAAGGGCGTCCGGCGGCGGCCATGTCCCGCGCTCCGTCGAGGTAGTCGGCCGCAGTCAGGTCGGCGGGGTCGTTGGTCATCTCTCGTCTCCCTTGCGATCAGCTGAGGTGAGTAGCGATGGCGTCGGCCAGGTGGGGCGGGACGCCGAGGCGGGAGCGGAGGGTGTCGGGGTCGATCGGGGAGCCGGTGCGGGCTCGGTACTCGTCGGCGACCTTGCGGGCGTGGTCGACGAGGACGGCGGGGACCGGAGGAGCAGACACGGGCACCGCAGCCGGAGAAGTGGGTGCGTCCGCGACGGGTGCGGGGGCCGCTTCAGGCTCAGGAACGGATTCTGGAACCGGCTGCTCGGCGTCGGGTGCGTCAGCAGCAGGTGCCAGCTGAATCAGCTC
>CBFHCJ010000429.1:0-6186 GCA_965654005.1 uncultured Streptomyces sp.
TCCCCAGCAGCGGCCGCCGCGCTGTCCCCCTCCAGAAGCCGGGACAACTGACGACCCACGATCCGCTTGAACTTGCGCTGCTGCGGACGCGTACGGTCCAGCACCGCGACCTCCAGACGCTCCGCGGGAATCTCCCGCTGCGTACCGTTCGTGTCCCGCGACAGAGCCTGAACGGCCAGCTTCAGCGCCTCGGCAAGGCTCATACCGTCCCGGTGACGCTGATCAAGGAAACTGCTGATCTGCTCCGCATTGCCACCGACCGCGACCGAACCGTGCTCATCCACGATCGACCCGTCATGCGGCAGACGGTAGATCTGGTCGCCCTCCGGGGTCTCCCCCACCTCGGCGACCACCAGCTCCACCTCGTACGGCTTCTCCGCCGCACTCGAAAAGATCGTGCCCAACGTCTGGGCGTAGACGTTCGCGAGACCGCGGGCGGTCACATCGTCACGGTCGTAGGTGTAGCCACGCAGGTCGGCGTAACGGACACCGCCGATCCGCAGGTTCTCGTACTCGTTGTACTTACCGGCGGCAGCGAAACCGATCCGGTCATAGATCTCACTGAACTTGTGCAACGCACGGGACGGGTTCTCACCGACGAACACGATGCCGTCGGCGAACTGCATCACGACCAGACTGCGGCCGCGCGCGATGCCCTTACGGGCGTACTCCGCCCGGTCGGCCATGGCCTGCTGGGGGGAGACATAGAACGGCGTCGACACCGGTTACCCGTCCCTTTCTGTCGTAGTCACACGATCACCTCGACAACAGCTCCGCCGCGGTCAGAGCAGCGCGGCCCGCGGACCGTCCGGCTGCTCCAGACGCCGCTCCAGGATCGAACGAGCGATCCCGGAGGACTCGTCGTCCGTCAGCCTGCGGAAACCGCCCTCGGTGATCACAGTGACAATCGGATAGATCCGGCGGGCGACATCGGGACCACCGGTCGCCGAGTCGTCGTCAGCCGCGTCATACAGGGCCTGGACCACCAGGGTCGTGGCCTGCTCCTCGGTCAGATCCTCACGGAAAAGCTTCTTCATGGCACCGCGCGCGAAGATCGAGCCCGAGCCCGTGGCCGCGAAACCGTGCTCCTCGGAGCGGCCACCCGTCACGTCATAGGAGAAAATACGGCCCTTCTCGCGGTCCACGTCGTAACCGGCGAAGAGCGGGACCACGGCCAGACCCTGCATGGCCATACCAAGGTTCGAACGGATCATGGTCGACAGACGGTTCGCCTTGCCCTCCAGGGAGAGCTGCGCACCCTCGACCTTCTCGAAGTGCTCCAGCTCCAACTGGAACAGCTTCACCATCTCCACGGCCAGACCCGCCGTGCCGGCGATCCCCACCGCCGAGTACTCATCCGCCGGGAACACCTTCTCGATGTCCCGCTGCGCGATGACATTGCCCATCGTCGCCCTACGGTCACCGGCGAGCACCACGCCCCCCGGGAACGTCGTGGCCACGATCGTGGTGCCGTGCGGGGCCTCGATCACGCCCTGGGTGGGGGGCAGCTGCCGGTTGCCGGGCAGCAGCTGGGGCTGGTGCTCCGACAGGAAGTCCATGAAGGACGACGACCCAGGCGTCAGGAAGGCAGCTGGTAGACGCCCGGTGCTACGAGGGTTGGCTTCCACGCGATTCCTTCCACGTATGTCGCAGCCCGCCTTATGACGTCGGGCCGATCCTTGAACTGCCCCAGTGCGGCATTGCAGCTGAAGCACAGTACGCCACGGACCCTACCCGTCTCATGGCAGTGATCCACATGTGCGGCCGAAGCCGACAGACATATACAGCAGACGCCTCCTTGGGAGGCGATCGACTCGTCACGTTCGGCTTCGGTGATGCCGTACTGACGCTTCACATAGTGAGAACGCCCCTTCGCGGCTCTGCACGCCTTGCAGCGCGTGGACAGCCCATCAGAGGCAGTCGCATTCCGGTGCCACTCACTCCAGGGCTTGACCTCGTCGCACCCCATGCAGTGCTTGTGCCCTCCGGGCACGTCCACCCGGCGCACCTTCTTGCCCTGAGCCTCGCGCCGACGCCTGTACGCCTCTGCCCCGCATTCGCGGCAACGATCCTGAAGCCCGTCGAGCTTCGACCGGTTAGCCGCGAATGCGTTGGTGGGGAGAATCCGCTTGCATGCCGAGCATTCCTTCTCGACACCCAAAACGGACATCTGCTGCTATTCCCCACCTTTTTGGACAAATGACCGCACGAAATCCTCTGCATTCTCCTCGAGGACATCGTCAATCTCGTCAAGAACCGAGTCCACGTCATCGCTCAGCTTCTCGTGCCGCTCCTTGAGGTCCTCGCTCGCCTGCGCATCCTGCGCCTGCTCCTCGACCTCCTCCGTGGAGCGCGTCGCCTTCTGCTGGCCGCCGCCGGTGTCCTTGGTCGCCATAACCCTCACCCCGCTCAGTTCGCCCGACATGGGTCGACAGGTCGGCATCCTGCCGATCGGTGATGATCAGACCCTACAAGCCAGGTCTGACATCGGCCCCGCAGTTACTCCAACGTACGGGGGCCACCTCGATGATTCCCGGCCGCCGGGATTTACACCCCGCCCGGCCGGGACGGACCGGCTGTCCGCTCAGCCGCCTGACAGGACCCTGACCAGGTCCTCGGCCGTGCGGCAGCGGTCCAGGAGCTCCTTGACGTGATTACGCGTTCCGCGAAGCGGTTCCAGGGTTGGGACGCGCTGCAGGGAGTCCCGCCCGGGCAGGTCGAAGATGACCGAGTCCCAGGAGGCCGCGGCGACGTCGTCCGCGTACTGCTCCAGGCAGCGTCCGCGGAAGTACGCACGCGTGTCCTCCGGCGGCTTCCTGCGGGCCCTGTCGACGTCGTCCTCGGTCAGCAGCCGCTTCATCTTGCCGCGGGTCGCCAGGCGGTTGTAGAGGCCCTTCTCGGCGCGTACGTCGGCGTACTGGAGGTCGACCAGGTGGAGCCGGGCGGCGTCCCAGTCGAGGCCGTCGCGACGGCGGTAGCCCTCCATGAGTTCGCGCTTGGCGACCCAGTCGAGTTCGCCGGCGAGGCTCATGGGGTCGTGCTCCAGGCGGTTCAGGGTGTCCTCCCAGCGGGACAGGACGTCCTTGGTCTGGTCGTCGGCGTCCGCTCCGAAGCGCTCCTCGATGTATTTGCGCGAGAGCTCGTAGTACTCCATCTGGAGCTGGACGGCGGTGAGTGTGCGGCCGCTGCGGAGGGTGATCAGGCGCTTGAGGGTGGGGTCGTGGGAGACCTGGTGCAGCGTGCGAACGGGCTGGTCGACCGCCAGGTCCACCGCGATGAAGCCGTCCTCGATCATCGACAGGACCAGGGCTGTGGTGCCCAGCTTGAGGTACGTCGAGATCTCCGACAGGTTCGCGTCGCCGATGATCACGTGCAGGCGGCGGTATTTCTCGGCGTCGGCGTGCGGTTCGTCGCGCGTGTTGATGATGGGGCGCTTCAGGGTCGTCTCGAGCCCGACCTCGACTTCGAAGTAGTCGGCGCGCTGGCTGAGCTGGAAGCCGTGTTCGTGGCCGTCCTGGCCGATGCCGACGCGGCCTGCTCCGGCGAAGACCTGGCGGGAGACGAAGAAGGGCGTGAGGTGGCGCACGATGTCGGAGAAAGCGGTTTCCCGCTTCATCAGGTAGTTCTCGTGCGTTCCGTAGGAGGCGCCCTTGTTGTCGGTGTTGTTCTTGTAGAGGTGGATCGGCTGGGCGCCGGGGAGCTGGGCGGCTCGTTCCGCGGCTTCTGCCATGATCCGCTCGCCGGCTTTGTCCCAGAGGACGGCGTCCCGGGGGTTGGTGACCTCGGGGGCGCTGTATTCGGGGTGTGCGTGGTCGACGTAGAGCCGTGCGCCGTTGGTGAGGATCACGTTGGCGAGGCCGATGTCCTCGTCGGTGAGCTGGCTGGCGTCGGCGGCCTCTCGGGCGAGGTCGAAGCCGCGCGCGTCCCGCAGCGGGTTCTCCTCCTCGAAGTCCCAGCGGGCCCGGCGGGCCCGGTGCATCGCCGCCGCGTAGGCGTTGACGATCTGGGACGAGGTGAGCATGGCATTGGCGTTGGGGTGGCCGGGGACGGAGATGCCGTACTCCGTCTCGATGCCCATTACTCGCCGTACGGTCATGCGGCCCTCCTTGCCCGGCGGCGCCCTCGGTCGGGGGCGGCGCTCAGATACCGCTGGTGCTCCGGTGCGCGTGCGGTGCCCGTCCCCGCACGGCGCGACGCGGCGGTATGAATGAGCCTAGAACGCCTCTGCGCTGGTGGGGAGATCATTTGCGTCATTGCCTTGGTCCAGCCGTGGCCGGAAAAGCAGGCGGCTGCGGGTACCCGGTGGGGGCACCCGCAGCCGCCCTGTCTTTTACAGGTACTGACCGGTGTTCGCCACCGTGTCGATGGAGCGTCCGGTGTCGGCACCCTGCTTTCCGGTGATCAGGGTACGGATGTAGACGATCCGTTCGCCCTTCTTTCCGGAGATGCGGGCCCAGTCGTCCGGGTTGGTGGTGTTGGGCAGGTCCTCATTCTCCTTGAACTCGTCCACACATGCCTGGAGGAGGTGGGAGACCCTGAGGCCTTTCTGGTTGTGTTCGAGGAAGTCCTTGATCGCCATCTTCTTGGCGCGTCCGACAATGTTTTCGATCATGGCGCCGGAGTTGAAGTCCTTGAAGTAGAGGACTTCCTTGTCGCCGTTGGCGTAGGTGACCTCGAGGAAGCGGTTCTCGTCGGATTCGGCGTACATCTGTTCAACGGCGGTCTGGATCATGCCATGGACGGTGGCCGCCTTGTCGCCTCCGTGCTCGCCGACGTCCTCGGGGTGCAGGGGGAGGTTTTCGGTGAGGTACTTCCCGAAGATGTCCCTGGCCGCTTCGGCGTCCGGACGTTCGATCTTGATTTTCACATCGAGTCGGCCGGGTCGCAGGATGGCGGGGTCGATCATGTCCTCGCGGTTGGAGGCGCCGATCACGACCACGTTCTGCAGGCCCTCGACACCGTCGATCTCGGCGAGCAGCTGGGGGACGATGGTGTTCTCCACGTCCGAGCTGACGCCGGAGCCGCGGGTGCGGAAGAGGGATTCCATCTCGTCGAAGAAGACGATGACGGGTGTGCCCTCGCTGGCCTTCTCGCGGGCTCGCTGGAAGACGAGGCGGATCTGCCGCTCGGTCTCGCCGACGTATTTGTTGAGGAGCTCGGGGCCCTTGATGTTGAGGAAGAAGCTCTTGCCGGCGGCTTGGCCGGTGACTTCGGCGACCTTCTTGGCCAGTGAGTTGGCGACGGCCTTGGCGATGAGGGTCTTTCCGCATCCAGGGGGCCCGTACAGCAGGACGCCCTTGGGCGGCCGCAGTTCGTGCTCCTTGAACAGGTCGGGGTAGAGGTACGGGAGCTCGACCGCGTCGCGGATGGCTTCGATCTGTCCGGCGAGGCCGCCGATCTGTTCGTAGCCGATGTCGGGTACCTCTTCGAGGACGAGTTCCTCGACTTCGCTCTTGGGGACCACTTCGTAGACGTAGCCGGAGCGGGGTTCGAGCAGGAGGGCGTCGCCGGGGCGGATGGTGACGTCCAGCAGCGGCTCGGCGAGCCGTACCACCCGTTCCTCGTCGGTGTGCCCGAGCACCAGGGCGCGCTCGCCGTCCTCGAGGATCTCCTTGAGGGTGACGATGTCCCCGACGCGCTCGAACTCCATGGCCTCGACCACGTTGAGCGCCTCGTTGAGCATCACTTCCTGGCCGCGGCGGAGCTCGTCGAGCTCCACGCTGGGGCTGACGTTCACGCGGAGTTTGCGGCCCCCGGTGAAGATGTCGGCCGTGCCGTCCTCGTTCGCCTGCAGGAAGACACCGAAGCCGGCCGGTGGCTGTGCGAGCCGGTCGACTTCTTCCTTGAGGGCCACGATCTGGTCGCGGGCCTCACGGAGCGTGTTGGCGAGCCGCTCGTTCTGTGCGGACACGCCGGCCAGGTTGGTCTGCAGCTCGACGATCCGCTCTTCGAGAATTCTCGTGTGTCGCGGAGAGTCGGCGAGCTTGCGTCGCAGGACGGCGATCTCCTGCTCAAGGTAGGCGATCTGCCCGGCCGGGTCTTCGGACCCTCGTCCCGGGCGGATGCCGCGGTTCATGTCGTCGTCGTGGGCTGCCACGGTCCTCACCTCCTCCAAGGGGAGCTGGACGCTTCCAGACCCTACCTGGGTGGGTGTCGATTGAAACCCCTAGATCACAAAGACTGTCG
>CBFHCJ010000430.1:0-6179 GCA_965654005.1 uncultured Streptomyces sp.
GTCCGCCGCGTCCGGGCGGAAGATCTGCCCGACATTGCGGGCGTGGTTCTCGGAGGCGTAGAAGTCGACGTAGTCCGCGACCTCGAAGGGGAGGCGCAGGGTCACCTCGGAGAGGGGGCGCAGGAGCGGTCCGACGGTCTCCCGGTGCGCGGGCACCGTCACCCACGCCGTGAGCGCCCGGCGCACATCCGACCATGCCGTGCGCCCCGCGGCCAGCAGCGGGCCCAGGGACGGCCGCGCCAACAGGGAGGCGTACGGGGAGCCGAGCGCCTGTGCCGCCGCGCCCGCGTCGAGCACATGGTCGCCCAGACGGACGCCGACGGTCCGCTCCGTTGACCCGATCGGCGAGAACACGCCATAGGGAAGATTGTGCGGGCCGAAGGGGTCGCCCTTGGGTAGGTCGAAGGGAAGCATGAGACGCTGCCTCGCTTTCGTGCACGTCAGGTGTGCCATGCATGGAGTGCGTTCCATGTGGTCGCCGCACACGTTACGGGTGAGTTGCGTGTCTTGGGCAGTGTCTAAAGAGTTCGCAATGTCCGAATAGGTCTTGTCGGAGCGGCCAATTCCGGCTTAGCGTCCTTTGGGGACACGGACGGGGTGGGTCCGGTCCGTAGGGGGGGACACGTGGGGGGACCCGTGGCCAGGAGCACCGGCAGCGTGCCGTTCGATGCGGACCGCGACGTACCGGGGCTCATCGTGAAGTTCGGCGACTACCCGCTGCACCACGGCGGGGTGGGCGCCATCCGCAGCCTGGGCCGGCTCGGAATACCGATGTATGCGATCACCGAGGACCGTTACACACCGGCCGCGGCGTCCCGTTATCTGCGGCGGGCCTTCGTGTGGCCGACCACCGGAACGGAGGAACCGGAGCGGCTGGTGGAGGGTCTGCTGCGCATCGGCCGACGCATCGGCCGGCCGACGGTCCTCATCCCGACCGACGAGGAGGCCGCGGTCCTGATCGCGGAGCACCAGGACGTGCTGGGCGGCCCGTTCCTGTTCCCGAAGGTGGACGCCAAGCTCCCGCGCCGCCTCGCCAGCAAACAGGGCCTGCACGAACTGTGCGTGGAGCACGGCATCCCGAGCCCTCAGGCCGCCTTCCCGCAGTCGTACGACGACATCGTGGCCTTCGCCGAGAAGGCCCGCTTCCCGCTGGTGGCCAAGAACCGCGAGGCCTTCGTACGGCGCAAACAGCCCGCCGTGAACGGGACGACGAAGATCGCCACCCGTGAGGGTCTGCTGACGCTCGCCCGCGACTGGGGCGATCACCCCGGTGTGATCCTCCAGGAGTACCTGCCCCGGGAGCAGGCCGAGGACTGGATCGTGCACGCGTACTTCGACCAGGACTCGACCCCGCTCGCACTGTTCACCGGCGTCAAGGTCCGCTCCTGGCCGCCGCACGCGGGGATGACGGCGAACGCGTACGTCGTCGACAACCCGGAACTCGCGGACCTCGCCGCGCGTTTCATCAAACAGATCGGCTTCACCGGCATCATCGACCTCGACCTTCGCTTCGACCGCCGCGACGGTCAGTACAAACTGCTCGACTTCAACCCCCGTATGGGCGCCCAGTTCCGGCTCTTCGAGAACGAGTCGGGGGTGGACGTCGTCCGCGCCATGCACCTGGACCTGACCGGTCGTACCGTCCCGGAGGGAGAACAGCGCGCCGGCCATCGGTACATCGTGGAGAACATCGACCTGCCCGCGCTGCTCGCGTACCGGCGCAGCGGCTATACGACGCCGCACGCACCGGCCACCGCGAGCGGTACGGAGCTGGCCTGGCTCGCGGGTGACGACCTGCGGCCGGTCTTCACGATGCTCGCGCGTTTCGTGCGGCCGGGTGCGAAACACCTGTATCAGCTGTGGCGGACCAACCGTCGCGGCAGTACCACGAGCAAGAGCGAGTAGCTCCAGCTCGACCGCGAAGTAGACACGTTGCGTCCTGGGGAGGGACTTCGTGATTCAACCGGTAGCAGTTATTGGCGCCGGGCCGTTCGGCTTGTCCACCGCCGCCCATCTGCGGGCGCGCGGCATCCCGGTGCGCGTCTTCGGCGAACCCATGGTGAGCTGGCGCGACCACATGCCCGCGGGCATGCTCCTGAAATCGACCCCGGCCGCCTCGAACTTCGACGCCCCCCAGCGCGGACACACCCTCGTCGACTACTGCGACGCGGCGGGCATCCCCCGGCTGGTGACGGACGAGGACATCATTCCGGTCGAGACGTTCATCGCGTACGGCGAGTGGTTCCAGCAGAAGCTCGTACCTGAGCTGGAGCGGGTCCGGGTCGTCTCCGTGGACCGTCGCAAGGACGGCGGCTTCGAACTGAAGCTGGACTCGGGCGAGTTGTTCACGGCCCGCGCGGTCGTGGTTGCGACCGGTCTGTCGGGTCTCGCCCACCTGCCGGCCGCGCTGGCCCCTGCGGCGCCGGACGGACCCACCCCCACGGGCCCGGTCTCCCACAGTTCCCAGAACCACGATCTGACCCGGTTCTCGGGCAAGGAGCTGCTGGTCGTCGGCGCGGGGCAGTCCGCCCTCGAGACCGCGGCGCTGGCGGCCGAGGCCGGTGCGCGGGTGCGGGTGGTCTCACGCGGCCGGGGCAGGGTCGCCTTCGGCGCGGCCCCGTGGGATCAGCCGAAGCTGCGCCCCGAGTCGCCCTTCGGCCGCGCCTGGTCGCTGTGGGCGCTGAGCTACTACCCGCAGCCGTACCGCTTCCTGCCCGCCGAGACCCGGCACTACCTGGTCCGTCGCGTCCTCGGCCCGCTGGGCGCGTGGTGGCTGAAGGACCGGTTCGACGGCAAGGTGGAGGTGCGTGAGGTCGAGCGCATCCTGCGCGCGTCCGCGCCGGACGGCAGCCCGGCCCTGACCGTCCGGACGCACGGGGGCGGCACGGAGGAACTGGGCGCCGACCACGTCATCGCCGCGACGGGCTATCGCGTGGACATCGCCGCGATGGACTTCCTGGGCCACGAACTGCGCACGGAACTGGCGGTGAGCCGCGGCACGCCGAGGCTCGGCGCGGGCTATGTGTCGTCCGTCCCGGGCCTGTACTTCACGGGCCTGCCTGCGGCGGCCTCGTACGGCCCGGTGATGCGCTTCGTGTGCGGCACGGAGTTCGCGTCGCCGCGACTGGCGAAGCATCTGGCGGCGGCGCACGGCTGAGAACCGGGAAAGGCCCCGGGGGACCAAGGAGACCAGCGGACCAGGGAGACCAAGGAGATGAGGGAGACAAAGGAGACCAGGTAACCAGGGAAACCCGGGCCAAGGGGAAAGCCGGGGGCGCGGCACGGTCGCGCCCCCGGGAAGCGCGTCACCGCGCCCCCAGGACGCCACGGCTGCCGACGTGGAGTGCGTCCCAGGTGATCTCCACTCCGGGCCGTGTGATCATCGGGTACGCCTCCGGCGCGCGGGAGACAGCCGGAGGCATCGACGGCGCACGCGCTCAACTGCGTGCTGAGGAACGGATGTTGGTGCCGCTCGGCGTCGTCGCCCGCGAAGCCTACCGTGTGAGGCGCGGTGCGCACGGGATTTCGGACGTCGCCCGGTTCGCGGTGAGCCGCTGGGGCGATCCATCCGTATTCTCTGATCATGGCCGCACCCCTCGCATATTCACTCATCGCCACTGACCTGGACGGAACGCTGCTGCGTGGTGACGACACGCTGTCCGACCGGTCCAGGGTCGCGCTGGCACGGGCCGCAGTGGCCGGCGCGCAGCACCTCGTGGTGACGGGTCGTCCCGCGCCGAGGGTGCGGCCGCTGCTCGACGACCTCGGCAGCAGAGGGCTCGCGGTGTGCGGACAGGGCGCGCAGGTGTATGACGCGGGGGCGGACCGGCTGCTCTTCTCCGTCACCCTGGACCGGGAGTTGGCCGAGACCGCGCTCGGCAAGATCGAGGCCGAGGTGGGTCAGGTGTACGCGGCCGTCGACCAGGACGGGGTGGACGGGCTCACGCTCATCGAGCCCGGCTATCTGATGCCGCACCCCACCCTGCCCGCGGTGCGGGTCGAGCGGCGCGACGACCTGTGGTGCGAGCCCATCAGCAAGGTGCTGCTGCGCCACCACGCCCTGTCCGACGACGAGTTGGTGGAGGTGGCCCGCGGAGCGGTCGGTTCCCTCGCGTCGGTCACCATGTCCGGGCCCGGCACTGTCGAACTCCAGCCATGCGGCATCACCAAGGCGACGGGGCTCGCGCTGGCCACCGAGTACCTGGGCCTGAGTCCGTCGCAGACCATCGCCTTCGGCGACATGCCCAACGACATCCCCATGTTCGACTGGGCCGCACACGGCGTCGCCATGGCCAACGCCCACCCCGAACTCAAGGCCGTAGCCGACGAGATCACCACGTCGAACGAGGACGACGGCATCGCCGTCGTCCTCGAGCGACTGTTCGCAGGCCACTAGTAGGACTTTGTCGGGTGCGAACGGGATGGCGGCACTCGTAGTCGAAGCTGCCCCAGTGAGGTGCTGTGACCAGCGGGAATTGACCTGACGGCCCGTCACCGACCGCCTCGACCCTCCGATGTCTCCGCAGGTCACAGCGACTCGACAAAGTCCTACTAGCCGCCGGGTGATGCGGCTCGGTTCGCCTCCGGGTGACGCGGCTCAGTACGCGCTGTGGACGTTGTCGATCGAGCCGTACCGGTGGTAGGCGTAGTTGCACGAGGCCGTGATGTTCGCCACCGGGTCGTACGAGTTCCACGACGTGCCCGTCACGTGGTACGCGCGGAAGGTCGGGTCGATGATCTGGAGGAGACCCTTGGACGGAATGCCCTTGGCGGCGTTCGAGTCCCAGAGGTTGATGGCCCGGGGGTTGCCGGACGACTCGCGCATCACGTTGCGGTAGATGCCGTTGTACGTCCCGGGGATCCCGTGCCGCTTCATGATGACCAGCGACTGGCGGATCCAGCCGTCGAGGTTGTTGGCGTACGCCACGGCCTTGACGGCGGTCGCGTTGGCGGGCGCGGTCTTGGTGGCGGCGGAAGCGCCGGTCGCGCCCATGATCGGAAGGGCGAGAACAGCGGCACCCGTGGTCGCGACAGCGAGCGCGCGGGTGAGGCGGGCGGCCTTGGAGCCGCGGTCCCGACGGCGTGCGGGCAGGGCGAAATCGGACATGTCGCATTCCTCTCCGGCGCCTGCGAGGTGAGCTGTCGGGTTCGGGCGGGGAGGTGCCCGATCGTGTCCTCGGTATCGAGGCACACGACTTCACCCCAAGCCGTTCCGGCACGCTGTCCGGTTCGGCGACTTACCTGGGTCCCCCGCTCCTGCCGTCGTGGGTTGAAGGGTTCTCGAGCGGCGGCAGGATTCGGCGTTCCGCTCGGGTCGAGGGGAACGTATGCGACAGCACATGTCGGGAACAAGCCCGGAAGTCACAGTCTGTCCTAATTGACCTTGACATAGGAGGATTGAGTGGGTGATCAATTTTGGTGAGCCGGATTCAACTTGCCATTCGCAAAGCGGAAGTTGACATTCCGTGCTAGATGTCCCATCTCGCCCCGGCGTGACCTATTTCACGAGCATTCCGCCGCCCTGCCACAATTCGGGCATTCAGGTCAAATGCGGTCCAAAGTGTTGGCGGTGCGACGCCCAGGCCCTAACCCGCCGTGCGAGGAATCCGCTTCTCCCACGTCCGGTGGAAGACCACCTCGTCGCCGTCCTTGCAGACGACCTCGTTCCAGGTGACGAAGTCCGTTGCGGTGCAGGTGATCTCGGAGTGCGTCTCCACCCGCGCGTCCCACCCCGTCTCCGGCCGGTGCAGCCGGATGGAGCGGTCGCAGCGGGTGCGGGCGGTCAGTGGGCCCGCCTCCTCGATGGTGTACGCGTCCAGCGCGTCCTCGGTTGCTTCCAGACCGTCGGGATACTCACGGGTGCCGTTGTGGCGCGGGTCGACCACCAGGAGCCACTCGCCCTTCGCCACGTCCCGCACCACCTGGCGCTCGGGGCGCGGTTCGTCGAGCGTGACCGGCTCGGTGACGCCCAGCGGCTCGTACTGCTCAGGCTCCCCGAAGGCGATGCCCGACCCCGACTCCGGTGTCCGCACGGGGATTTCGAGCGAACTGCCCGCCGGGTCCAGTGTGAGTCCCGCGTCCGAACCCGGCTGCGGCCACAGCCACGGCCAGTACGCGGAGGAGACGGCGAGGCGGATGCGGTGGCCTGGCGGGAAGACATGGCCGGCGGAGTTCAGCTC
>CBFHCJ010000431.1:0-6158 GCA_965654005.1 uncultured Streptomyces sp.
GGGGCGCCTGAACGTGGCGCCCCCCCCCCCTACGTGAGGCCCCCCACTTCTTTGCGCCGCTACGGCGAGAGGCGAGACGGCGGTGGCCGGCGCCGACGGTCCCGAACCAACGCGCACCCCCGAACGCGCTTGCACGCCAAGAGGGGCCCCTCCATGGCGGAGGAGCCCCTCGACAAGCGGCTGAGCCGGCGGCAGCCTACGCGTGCCAGCTGTGCGGTGCCCGGAAGCCCGGCTCGCGCTCCAGGCGGCGCCAGCCCGCCTTGGCGCGGCCACTGTGGTCCGAAGTCGTGGGCGACTGGGCCGCCGCGCGCGCCAGGAGGACGGCCGTGATGGCGGCCACTTCCTCGGGCTCGGCGTGGCCCTTCTCGACGCGGATGTCAGCGTTGCTCATGGGTGTCAGTCTCCGTGAGAGAGAGGTCCGCGGGGTTGCCGCGATGGGTCCGCTCGGTTACTGCGGGGGGTTGCCGTGCTTGCGCGAGGGCAGGTCCGCGTGCTTGGACTGCAGCATCGCGAGTGACTTGATCAGGACCTCGCGGGTCTCGGCCGGGTCGATGACGTCGTCGACCAGGCCTCGCTCCGCCGCGTAGTACGGGTGCATGAGCTCGGACTTGTACTCCTTGACCATCCGTGCCCGCATGACCTCCGGGTCCTCCGCGTCCGCGATCTGACGGCGGAAGATGACGTTGGCCGCGCCTTCCGCGCCCATCACGGCGATCTCGTTGGTCGGCCAGGCGTAGGTGAGGTCCGCCCCGATGGACTGGCTGTCCATCACGATGTACGCACCTCCGTACGCCTTGCGCAGGATCAGTGAGATCCGCGGCACGGTCGCGTTGCAGTAGGCGTACAGCAGCTTCGCGCCGTGACGGATGATTCCGCCGTGCTCCTGGTCGACACCGGGGAGGAACCCGGGGACGTCCAGGAACGTCACCAGCGGAATGTTAAAAGCGTCACACATCTGGACAAAACGTGCAGCTTTTTCCGAAGCCTCGATGTCCAGGACGCCGGCGAGGGTCTGCGGCTGGTTGGCGATGATGCCCACCACCTGGCCGTCCAGCCGGGCCAGCGCGCAGATGATGTTGCGCGCCCAGCGCTCGTGGACCTCCAGGTACTCGCCGTCGTCGACGATCTCCTCGATGACCTTGGCCATGTCGTACGGCCGGTTGCCGTCCGCCGGCACCAGGTCCAGCAGGACGTCGCCGCGACGGTCCGCCGCGTCCGTGGACTCGACCCGCGGTGGGTTCTCCCGGTTGTTCTGCGGCAGCAGGGACAGGAGGTAGCGCACCTCGGCGATGCACGTCTCCTCGTCGTCGTACGCGAAGTGACAGACACCGGAGGTCTCGGCGTGCACGTCGGCGCCGCCCAGGCCGTTCTGGGTGATCTCCTCACCGGTCACGGCCTTGACCACGTCCGGGCCGGTGATGAACATCTGGGAGGTCTCGCGGACCATGAACACGAAGTCGGTGAGGGCCGGGCTGTAGGCCGCGCCACCCGCGCACGGGCCGAGCATCACGCTGATCTGCGGGATGACGCCGGACGCCTTGGTGTTGCGCTGGAAGATGCCGCCGTAGCCCGCGAGCGCGCTGACGCCCTCCTGGATACGGGCGCCCGCGCCGTCGTTGAGGGAGACCAGCGGCGCACCGGCCGCGATGGCCATGTCCATGATTTTGTGGATCTTCGTGGCGTGGGCCTCGCCCAGCGCGCCGCCGAAGATGCGGAAGTCATGGGCGTAGACGAAGACCGTACGGCCCTCCACCGTGCCCCAACCGGTGATCACACCGTCGGTGTACGGCTTCTTGGCCTCGAGGCCGAACCCGGAGGCCCGGTGCCGGCGCAGCTGCTCGACCTCCTGGAAGGACCCGGGGTCCAGAAGCAGCTCGATGCGCTCCCGGGCGGTCAGCTTGCCCTTGGCGTGCTGCGCCTCGGTCGCCTTCTCGCTCGGTCCGGCCAGCGCCTGCGCACGGATCTCGTGCAGCTCGGCGACCCGCCCTCGCGCGTCCTTGGGCTCGCTCCCGGAATCTACAGCCTCGTCCAAAACGGTCATGGAGCGACCTTACGAAGTCAACCACGGAAAGCGGGCCGTTGACTCCGTACAGTCTCCGGCCGGTTTTCCTGGTACCACTGAACAGAACCACACCCGAATGCAGCCCATTCGACTGCTCAGAGGCCCTTGACGTTGTCGGTCTCTCACAAAGTCGTCAGCCGAGAACCACCTCACATCGAGGCGTCGCGGATGCCATCCCCGGAGTGAAACCCGTCCCCGAACGGCCGCTTCACGAGACCACCTCGACGGTCGGATCGGCGCGTACGACGGCCCGTACCGAACGGTCCCGGACACTCTCCAGCGGCTCGCCCCGCCGCCGCGAGGATACACACGACGGCCTGAAGCCGCGGCCCCCCATCGTCGATCACTCAGCGCGACTCCGGCGTCGCCCACGCGGAGTGCTCGCCCTGGCGGCGCATGCCGGAGCGACTCGCGGACGCACCGGACACGGACGCGGACGCCCCGGCCGGTTCAGAAGCCCCCGCCGAAATCCCCACCGCCCCCGCCGAAGTCCCCTCCCCCGCCGTCACCGAAGCCGCCGCCGAAGTCTCCGGGTTCGAAGTCGGCACCCGAGACGTCCCCTCCCCCGTAGCCGCCGAAGTCGCCGTACCCGGCGCCGTAGTCGGCCGCGTACGACGGTGTGGCCATCATGCTGCCCAGCAGCGTGCCGACGAGCAGGCCCGGCAGGATGCCGCCACCGAAGTAGCCGCCCGCCCAAGGGCCGTAGGCGGGGCCCGCGTCCCAGTACGGGCGGCGGCCGTAGTCCGTGTCCACCTCGCGGATCATGGGGTCGCGGCCGTCGGCCAGCCGGGCCTGGTCGGCCGCGCAGACCGGGACCTCGCGAGGTGCGCCGGTCAGGGGCGTCCAGGTCGTGTCGGCGACGGACGGGCCGTGGCGCGGGTCGAAGAAGCAGGGCGGCCGGCGTTCGAGCAGAGGGCGGCCCTCGCGGCGGGCGGCGAGCTGCGCGAGCGAGAAGCGGCCGTCCTCCAGGGCCTGGGTCACGGCCTTCACGTCCTCGGGGCGCTGCGCCGCGGTCATGGACGACTTCGCCTGCTCGTAGGCGTCCAGCGCCCGCTCGTAGTCCGCGCGCATCGCGTCGTCCGCGCCCGGGTCCCCGGGGTGGAAGTCGAGGCGGTCCAGCTCCTCACCGAAGGCGGTGATGTCCTCGTCGACCACGACCCGCAGCCGCTCCAGCGCGGCCCGCTGCTCCTCTTCGCGCCGGCGCCGGGTGCGCCGTACGAGCACATAGGCGCCCGCACCGGCAGCCACGAGCACCGCGGCAGCCGTGATCAGCGAGACGGAGGAGAGGCCTCCGGTGTCGCCGGAGGTCCCCCAGCTCGACGGGGCGTGGCCGCGGACGTTGAGGAGGGCGCGGTCGGTGAAGTCGTTCAGTTGGGCGCTGGTGGTCTCGCCCTGGACGCTGGTGATCAGGTTCCGCACGGCGGTGCGGGGCAGCACCGAGGCGTCGGCCCGGGCGTCGAAGCGGTCGCCCAGGCGGATCGCGTACAGGCCGGTGATACCGGTGGCCGTGCGCAGGTCGGTGAAGAGGTTCCGGGTCGGCTGGTTCGCGGGCAGGACCGCGATGAAGACCGGCTTGTCCGCGCCCTTGATCTTCTTCGCGAGCGCGTCGGCGTCCGCGGTGGACAGCTGCCCGGAGGCGGCCGGGTCGACATACACCGGGCCCTTGCGCAGCGCCTCGGCGACGGCCGGGACATCCGTCGCCGCGTGCGCATGGGGCGCACCGGCGGACAGGACCGTCAGGGCAGCCATGACCAGGGCGATCAGCGGTACGGCGAGTACACGGATCAGCGCGGCCTTCATAGTTCGAAACTACCCGAATGCACCCAAAATGGGGCTCCTGCCCGAAAAACGGGTGCCGGTCCCGGTAAAGGGCCAGTCCGACTACGAGTACACCGGCACCGTCACGTTTCGCCCGGCCGACCTCACCCGGCCGACCTCGACCGGCTGAAGCTGGGCCAGGTTGGGCCGACGACCACGGCATGAGCCGCGGCGAGTTCGAGAAGCTCGCCGCGGACTCCTGCTGAGGCAGCCCGTTCGGACTCCTGCTGAGGCGGTCCGTTCGGATTCCTGCTGAGGCGGTCCGTTCGGATTCCTGCTGAGGCGGTTCCTTCCCTCGGGACCTACTCCGCCGGGTCCACGCCCGCGCGCAGCAGACCGTACGCGTACGCGTCCTCCAGCGCCTGCCACGACGCCGCGATCACGTTGTCCGCCACGCCCACCGTGGACCACTCGCCCTTGCCGTCCGACGTGGAGATGAGGACGCGGGTCGTGGAGTTCGTGCCGTGCTTGCCCTCCAGGATGCGGACCTTGTAGTCGACCAGTTCGAGGGCGGCGAGCTCGGGGTAGATCCTCTCCAGGGCCACGCGCAGGGCGCGGTCCAGGGCGTTCACCGGGCCGTTGCCCTCCGCCGTGGCGACGATGCGTTCGCTCTTGGCCCAGAGCTTGACCGTGGCCTCGTTGGCGTGGGTGCCGTCGGGGCGGTCTTCGACAATGGCCCGCCAGGACTCCGTCCGGAAGTAGCGCAGCGGTCGGCCCGCCACCTCCTCGCGCAGGAGGAGTTCGAAGGACGCGTCCGCCGCCTCGTAGCTGTAGCCCTTGAGCTCGCGCTCCTTGACGCGCTCCACGACCCGGCCGACGAGTTCGCGGTCGCCGCCCAGGTCGACGCCCAGTTCCTTGCCCTTGAGCTCCACGGACGCGCGGCCCGCCATGTCGGAGACCAGCATCCGCATGGTGTTGCCGACCAACTCGGGGTCGATGTGCTGGTACAGGTCCGGGTCGACCTTGATCGCGGACGCGTGCAGGCCGGCCTTGTGCGCGAAGGCGGACACTCCTACGTAGGGCTGGTGGGTGGAGGGGGTCAGGTTCACGACCTCCGCGATCGCGTGCGAGATGCGCGTCATCTCGCGGAGCCTGCCCTCGGGCAGCACCTTCTTGCCGTACTTCAGCTCCAGGGCCGCCACCACCGGGAACAGGTTGGCGTTGCCCACCCGCTCGCCGTACCCGTTCGCCGTGCACTGCACATGCGTCGCGCCCGCGTCCACCGCGGCGAGGGTGTTCGCGACCGCGCACCCCGTGTCGTCCTGGGCGTGGATGCCGAGGCGGGCGCCCGTGTCCGCCAGGACCGTCGAGACCACGGCGTGGATCTGCGCCGGCAGCATGCCGCCGTTCGTGTCGCACAGGATGACCACGTCCGCGCCCGCCTCCGAGGCCGCGCGGACGACCGACTTCGCGTACTCCGGGTTCGCCCGGTAGCCGTCGAAGAAGTGCTCGCAGTCGACGAAGACCCGCCGCCCCTGCGACCGGAGGTGGGACACCGTGTCGCGGATCATCTCCAGGTTCTCGTCCAGCGTCGTGCGCAGCGCCAGCTCCACATGGCGGTCGTGTGACTTGGCGACCAGGGTGATCACCGGCGCGCCCGACTCCAGCAGCGCCTTGACCTGCGGGTCCTCCGCCGCCTTGCCGCCCGCCCGGCGTGTCGCGCCGAAGGCGACCAACTGGGCGTGCTTGAAGTCGATCTCCTGCTGGGCGCGGGCGAAGAACTCGGTGTCCCGCGGGTTGGCGCCGGGCCAGCCGCCCTCGATGAAGCCCACGCCGAAGTCGTCCAGGTGCCGTGCGATGGCCAGCTTGTCCGCGACGGTGAGGCTGATGCCCTCACGCTGCGCGCCGTCGCGCAGCGTGGTGTCGAAGACGTGGAACGAATCGTCGAGCTCGCTGGTTTCCGTCATGGTCTCAAGGCTCCTGTGTCAAGTCTCGGTCTACCGGAATGACCGGCTCCACCGTCCCGCTTATGGTCCCTCGCGCTCTTTTCCCGGCTGAAGGTGGGCCAGGAAAACGAAAAACCTCTCGCGGGTGCGAGAGGTCTGCGCGCGGGTCGAGGACGACGATGTCCGCCCGTACCTGGTCGTACGTGGCGGTCACTGCGGACCGGCGCGCCTGCTGCCAATAATCATGGCGAACGAGAGCACGGAGGCAGTCTGGCACAATCCGCCCCCGCGCTCACGACCGTCTCAGGATGCGGTCGTCATGGACGTGTCGACCGCCCTGGCCGCCCCGGACACGACGTCCGGGGCGGCCCCTGAAAAAGCGTGCCCGAGGA
>CBFHCJ010000432.1:0-6151 GCA_965654005.1 uncultured Streptomyces sp.
GAACCCCCACGCCACCAACAGCTCCTCCGGCGCCTACGGCCTGGTCCAGGCACTGCCGGGCTCCAAGATGGCGTCCGCCGGTTCCGACTGGAAGACCAACCCGGCCACCCAGATCAAGTGGGGCCTGGACTACATGAACTCCCGCTACGGCAGCCCCGTCGCGGCGTGGAACTTCTGGTCGACCCACCACTGGTACTGATCAAGGCGATCTGACGCGACTGCGCAAGGCGGCGGCCCCCGAGACGGGGCCGCCGCCTTCGGCGTATCCGCACTCAGCCGCGTACGGCATCCCCCTGTCCAGGAGCCGATCGCCGCCGAGGTCAGCAGCGCCCCGGTGCCGGTGAGGGCCCGCACTCCGAGCTGATCCGGTACGTGCCCCGCGCGGTGACCGTCAGCCGACTGAAGACGCCATCGGGAAGAAGAACGTTCACGTGACGGCTGGGACGTCGACCTGGAGTTCCTTCACGCCGTTGATCCAGGACGAGCGCAGGCGGCGCGGGTCCCCGACCTGCTTGATGTTCGGCATGGCGTCGGCGATCGCGTGGAAGATGAGGTCGATCTCCAGCACGGCCAGGGACTTGCCGAGGCAGTAGTGCGGGCCTCCGCCGCCGAAGCCGAGGTGCGGGTTGGGGTCGCGGGTGATGTCGAAGACGTCAGGGTTCTGGAACACCTCGGGGTCGTGGTTGGCGGAGGAGTAGAAGATGCCGACCCGGTCGCCCTTTCTGATCTTCTTATCGCCGAGTTCGGTGTCCTGGGTGGCGGTGCGCTGAAAGGCGTTGACCGGCGTCGCCCAGCGGACGACCTCCTCGGCGGCGGTCGCCGGGCGCTCCCGTTTGAAGAGGTCCCACTGGTCGGGGTGGGTGAGGAAGGCGTGCATGCCGTGCGTGATGGCGTGGCGGGTGGTCTCGTTGCCGGCGACGGAAAGCATCAGCACGAAGAAGCCGAACTCGTCGGAGGTGAGGCTGCCCTCGTCCTCCGCGGCCACCAGCGTGCTGACGATGTCGCGGGCCGGGCACTGCTTGCGCTCGGCGGCCATGTTCATCGCGTACGCGATCAGTTCGGCGGCCGACTGGGCGCCGACCTCCTCGGTGATGGCGTACTCCGGGTCGTCGTACGCGATCATCTTGTTGGACCAGTCGAAGATCTTGGCCCGGTCGTCCTGCGGGATACCGATCAGCTCGGCGATGGCCTGGAGGGGCAGTTCGCAGGCGACCTGGGTGACGAAGTCGAAGGGGCCGGTGCGGGCGACGGCGCTCTGGACGATGGCTTGGGCACGGGCCCGCAGCCGGTCCTCCAGCGCGCGGATGGAACGCGGGGTGAAGCCTCGCTGCACGATCTGGCGGACCCGGGTGTGCTCGGGCGGGTCCATGTTCAGCATGATCAGCCGCTGGACGTCGATCGAGTCGCGCTCGATGTGCTCGTTGAAGCGGATGATCGCGGTGTTGAGGTACGAGGAGAAGATCTCCGGATGCGTCGAGACGTACTTGACGTCCGCGTGCCGGGTGACGGCCCAGTACCCCTCGTCCTGGAAGCCGGCCACATGGCCCGCCTGCGGGATCCAGCGGACCGGTTCGGCCCGGCGCAGCTCGGCGAACTCCGGCAGGGGCACGCGGTGATGCAGCAGATCGGGGTCGGTGAAGTCGAACCCGTCGGGCAGCGCTGGACAGGGCATCGGCCCCTCCCCACCATTCTGACGTTCCATCAGGATTTGCCAGTGAAGGTAGTAACGGGTTCTACAAGCCGCAAGAGGCACGCCCCCGAATCAAGGTGCGGGCAAGCGGGTACCGCCCCGCTGAGGAACGGTGATTGGCGGATTTGTGCCGGGAGGGCGGCCCCGACCACGCCTTCCCTGGGACTCGAGTGGCACGAATCCGCCAATCTCGTCAGTCGGCTGGGGGCACACGTAACGGATCAGCTCACCGACCTGTCCCTCTCGCGCAACCCCACCTCAGCGACGAGGGTTTCCGCGGCGAGGGTCGGCAGCCGCGCCCGAGGCCCCTGCAACACATACGTCAGCCCGAAGCCCGCACCGACCACCGCCGCGCCCCCCGCCGCGTCCAGCACCCAGTGGTTCCCGGTCGCCACGATCGCCGAGATCGTGAAGAGCGGGTGCAGCAGGCCGAGTGCCTTCATCCACCACTTGGACGCGAGGATCGCGATGGTGAGGCCGCACCACAGGGACCAGCCGAAGTGCAGCGAGGGCATCGCCGCGTACTGGTTGGTGAACGCGGTCATCGCGCCGTAGTCCGGCTTCGAGAAGTCCTGTACGCCGTGGACGGTGTCGATGATCCCGAGGTGCGGCATCAGGCGAGGTGGGGCCAGCGGGTAGAGCCAGAAGCCGAGCAGCGCGACGAAAGTGGTGAAGCCGAGTGCCGAGCGCGCCCAGCGGTAGTCGACCGGGCGGCGCCAGTAGAGGACTCCCAGGACGGTCAGCGGGAACACGAAGTGGAAGGACTCGTAGTAGAAGTCGAAGAAGTTCCGCAGCCAGCCGACCTTGACGACGGCGTGGTTGGTCCAGTGCTCGATGTCGATACGCAGAAAGCGTTCGAGTGACAGGATCTGGGCGCCGTGGTGCTCCGCGGTGGCCCGGACCGCCGTGGTGCTGTCGCCGGTCGCGGCGAGCCGGACCTGGGCGTAGGCGGCGTACGTGACCCGGATCAGCACCAGTTCGAGCAGCAGGTTCGGGCGGGTGAGGACCCGGCGCAGGAACGGCACGAGCGGGACGTGCTTCCAGCGGGTCGGGACGGGCTGCGCCGACTCGGTGGGGGCCGGGGCCCGGTAGGAGGGTGAGGTGCGGGACAGGAACGGTACGAAGGTGGCGGCGGCGAGGGCCGCGAACAGGACCAGGTTGTCGCGGAGCGGCTCGAGCAGGTACATGTTCGGCAGCATCATCTTGGCGGGCAGCGTCATCAGCAGGACGACGGCGACCGGCCACACATACCGGTCCGAGACCCTCCTGCCGACCCGGCCGACCACCGCGAGCAGCACCCACAGCAGCTGGTGCTGCCAGCTGGTGGGCGAGACGGCGACGGCGACGCACCCGGTGACCGCGACGGCGAGCAGCAGCTGTCCGTCGCGCGCGTACCGGATCGCGCGGCGCAGTCCCAGGGCGGCGACGGCGGCGCCCAGCGTGAAGAACAGGCCGATCTCCAGCGGTCCCGACAGGCCCAGCCGGAGCAGGGCACCGTGCAGGGACTGGTTGGCGTCATCGTAGGCCTTGCCGCCGAGGCCCACACCGGCCAGGTGGTGCACCCAGTAGGTGTACGAGTCGTGCGGCATCGCCGCCCAGGCGAGCGCGGTGCACACGGCGAACGTACCGGCGGCGGAGGTGGCCGCACGGGGGCGGCCGGTGAACCAGAGCAGCGGCACGAACAGCAGTACGGTCGGCTGGAGCGCGGCGGCCAGGCCGATCAGCAGACCGCCGGTCCGCTCCCCGCGCACGGTGAAGCAGCCGAGCAGGACCAGGAGCACCGGGATGATGCTGGTCTGGCCGAGGTAGAGGGCGTTGCGCACCGGCAGCGACAGCATCAGCAGGCTGATCGCGACGGGCGCGGCGAGCAGCGAACTGCGCCGGGTCACCGGCTGCGGCAGGGCGCGGGCGGCGATCAGGCCGAGCGCGACGACGAGCAGCAGAGTGCCGAAGGTCCAGCCCCAGCCGAGGGCCTGTTGTGCCGCCCGGGTGAGCGGTTTGAGCACGAGTCCGCCGAACGGCGTGCCGGTGAACCGCGTCGAGTCGTACAGCGACCCGTTCACGTGCAGGACCCCGTGGGGCCCGACCCAGGTCTCGAGGTCCGTCAGCCGGTCGCCCCGAGGCGTGCCCAGGACGACGGCGACCTGCCGCACCGCCAGGACGGCGGCGACCAGCCAGAGTCCGACGCGGGCCGCCTTGAGGCGTGCTTTCGTCTGCTCTGCGGCCCCCGCCCCGAAGGCACCGCTCATCTGCCCGCCGTGCTCCACGTTCGCCACGCCTCGTCGGCCTCCCGCCCCGTTCGTTACCGTGCGTCCCGTGTGTCCACGCACGCACTGAGGACCCGCACCCCTGCGCCTGAGCGTCCCCTGCGCCTTGCGTGTCCCGTGAGACCTGCGTGTCCCCTACGTATACGTCCGTCCGAACCCTATGAGGTTCGCGGCGCCTCCGCTGTGAGACGCAGCCGACCTGCGCTTCACCTGAGGTCCGCCCCATATTTGTCCGGAAGACGATAGTCCGCGGACGACTCGGGGCCATCCCCACCGCGCGAGATGGATCATCAGAAACGGCCCCCGACCGGCAGCCTGATCCCGACCGGCACCTGACTCCGACCGGCAGCCTGACCCCGACCGACACCTGCCCCGGCCGACGCCCTTCCTCCGATCGGCTGACATCTCCCTCGAACGGCTGAAATTAGCTGACACTGCGCAGACCCCCTGACTACATTCACTAGAGAGGCTAATTAGGCCGTCTAATCAGCCGGGAAGAAAGGCATGGTGCATGAGCACAGCGCAAGAGCTCTGGGACGACGTCGACGCGTACTTCACCACCCTTCTCACCCCCGCCGACGAGGTGCTCACCGCCGCCCTGCGGGAGAGTGAGGCGGCGGGTCTGCCGGCCATCAACGTGGCGCCGAACCAGGGCAAGCTGCTCCAGCTCCTCGCCCTCGTCCAGGGCGCGCGCCGCATCCTGGAGATCGGCACGCTCGGCGGCTACAGCACGATCTGGCTGGGCCGCGCCCTGCCCGCGGACGGCCGGCTGATCACCCTGGAGTACGACGCCAAGCACGCGGAGGTCGCCCGCCGCAACCTCACGCGCGCCGGCCTGGACGGGATCACCGAGGTGCGCGTCGGCCCCGCGCTGGAGTCGCTGCCGAAGCTGACCGAGGAGCAGCCGGAGCCGTTCGACCTGGTCTTCATCGACGCGGACAAGGTCAACAACCCGCACTACCTGGAGTGGGCGCTCAAGCTGACCCGCCCCGGCAGCCTGATCGTCCTCGACAACGTGGTGCGCGGCGGCCGGGTCACCGACGCGGGCAGCGAGGACCCGAGCGTACGGGGCACCCGGGCCGCGCTCGAACTGATGGCCTCACACCCGAAGTTGAGCGCGACGGCGGTGCAGACGGTGGGCAGCAAGGGCTACGACGGCTTCGCCTGGCACGGGTGGTGGACTGAGCCGCGGGACTCCCCTCAGGGCTCACGCCTCGTGGTAGAAGCCCACGTTGACGCTGCGCGGGGCGGTGCGGTCCTGGATGATCAGCTCGCCCGAGCCGCCGTGCGGCAGCCTGACCGTGCCGCCGTAGGGCAGGGGCTGGGCCGGGTACCCGGCCAGGGTCAGCAGCACCTCGGAAGAGGGCTCGGCGTGGGTACCGCGCAGCCAGGTGACCTGCCAACTGCCCTCGGGGCCGCACAGGAACTCCAGGTGGACGCGCGAGACGAACAGCCAGTCGTCGGGGGTCGCCAGCCGGCACACGGACTTGTCCCTGCCCACCCGCAGCACGGTGCCCGGCTCGCTGGGTGCGTCGGCCATCAGCATGCCGGCCGTCGCCGCGGCGTCCGCCCTGGATACCGAGGCCATGGTGAGTTCGAGCACGTGCGCTCCTCCTGAGTACGACGGTTGGAGTCTCCTGCGGTTCGCCCGATCGGCGTACCGCGCGGGCGGCATGATAATTCGCCCGATCGCCCCGCCGGGTGACGTCCGGCACAATTGACCCATGACCGAGCGCAAGCCACCCGGCGTCAGCTTCGAGTCCTTCGTGGACAAACAGATCCGCGACGCACAGGCACGCGGGGAGTTCGAACACCTCCCCGGCGCGGGCGAGCCGTCACCGGCCGTCGCGGACACGGAGTACGACGAACTGTGGTGGATCAAGCGCAAGATGGCCCGCGAGGGGATCGCGGTCCTGCCGCCGACGCTGGCCCTGCGCAAGGAGGCGGAGGACACGTTGGCGGCGGCCGCGGTTGCGCCGTCCGAGCGGGTGGTGCGGCGGCTGGTCGAGGACCTGAACGTGAAGATCCGCGACATGATGTTCAAGCCGCCACCGGGTCCGCCGCTGGGTCTCAAGCCGTACGACGTCGAAGCGGTCGTACGGGAGTGGCACGAGCGGCGGGCGGCCGGACGCCCCGGGTCGGACTGAGCGGCGCGCGGCGGGGGGGGGGGGCGGGGGCCAGGGGGGGGGGGGGG
>CBFHCJ010000433.1:0-6111 GCA_965654005.1 uncultured Streptomyces sp.
CTCGGCAAGTCCGACGAGCTGCTGGACATCGCGCTGAAGCTGGAGGAGCACGCGCTCTCCGACGACTACTTCGTCTCGCGCAACCTCTACCCGAACGTCGACTTCTACACCGGTCTGATCTACCGTGCGATGGGCTTCCCGACCGAGATGTTCACGGTCCTGTTCGCCCTCGGTCGTCTGCCGGGCTGGATCGCCCAGTGGCACGAGATGATCAAGGAGCCGGGCTCCCGCATCGGCCGCCCGCGCCAGATCTACACCGGCGTGGTGCAGCGCGACTTCGTTCCCGTCGAGAAGCGCTGAGCAGCGCACATAGCTGAGCAGCGCACATAACTGAGGCGTACGCCGTCGTGGGGCGGCGTACGCCGGGTACCACTCAGTACTGAAAAAGCGGAAGGCGCCCTAGCGCGTCGGTCCCCCCACGGGCCGACCGCCAGGGCGCCTTCCCATGTCCCGGTGCGGATTCCCCCCACGGGATCCGGCCGGGCGTCTGCGGGACAGCGCCTGAATCGCTGCGAGCAAAACGAAGAACTCGGCGCAGCACCGCTGTGCGGTCTGCCGGGACGCGTACGGACGGGAGGGCCGCTCAAAGCTCCCCGGTGTACGTGCCCCGGCAACGCCGTTTCCCGGGAACGTCCCCCAAGACATCCCCAGATGTCAGTCACGCCCCCCAAGACGCTTCTGACATCGCCAACTTAGACTCACGAACCCTTCTGTGGGTTACGTTCACACCACTGTGACCTGCGTCTCTTGCATATGTCCTGAAGATGCGCAAGAGCCCCGATATGACGATCGAGGACCCAGCGTAAGGATGATGCGCGAGCCTTGTGAAGAGCTTATGTGAGGCACGCGTCGTACTCCAGAGGGACTCTTGCACCTGCGTCATGAGAATGCCTTGAGCCGAAGGCTGTTGGTGACCACGAAGACCGAGGAGAACGCCATGGCCGCACCCGCGATCATCGGGTTGAGGAGCCCGGCGGCGGCCAATGGCAGCGCGGCCACGTTGTATCCGAAGGCCCACACCAGGTTTCCCTTGATCGTGGCCAGCGTGCGGCGCGACAGCCGGATCGCGTCCGCGGCCACGCGCAGATCACCGCGCACCAGCGTCAGATCGCTCGCCTCGATGGCCGCGTCCGTCCCGGTGCCCATGGCCAGGCCCAGATCGGCGGTGGCGAGCGCGGCCGCGTCGTTGACGCCGTCGCCGACCATGGCGACCGTCCGCCCCTCGGCCTGCAGCCGCCTGACGACGTCGACCTTCTGCTCGGGCAGCACCTCGGCGACGACATCACCGGCGTCGATGCCGACGGCCCGCGCCACCGCCTCGGCCACCGCCCGGTTGTCCCCGGTCAGCAGGACCGGCGTCAGCCCCAGCGCACGCAGTTCCCGTACGGCCTCGGCGCTGGTCTCCTTGACCGCGTCGGCGACGGTGACGACACCGAGTGCCACACCGTCCAGGGCGACCACGACGGCCGTACGCCCTTCCGCCTCGGCCTCGGCCTTCGCCCGGGCCGGCCCGTCCGGGAGCGCGCCCGGGAACCGGCCCACCGTGACCTCGCGCCCCTCCACGCGCCCGCGCACGCCGAGCCCGGGGACGTTCTCGAAGTGATCCGGCACCGGGAGGTCGCCGACGCGCTCCTGAGCGCCTGTCGCGACCGCCCGGGCGATCGGGTGCTCGGAGGCGTGTTCCAGGGCTCCTGCGAGCCGCAAAACCTCCTTCTCGTCGGCGTCGTCGGCGACGTACACGCCCTGGAGGGTCATGCGGCCGGTGGTGACGGTTCCGGTCTTGTCCAGGACCACGGTGTCGACCCGGCGCGTGGACTCCAGGACCTCGGGTCCCTTGATGAGGATGCCGAGCTGGGCGCCGCGGCCCGTGCCGACCATCAGCGCGGTCGGAGTGGCGAGGCCCAGCGCGCACGGGCAGGCGATGATCAGCACGGCGACGGCCGCGGTGAAGGCGGCGACCGTGTCGCTGGTGACGCCGAGCCACGCCCCGAACGTGCCGAGCGCGATCAGCAGTACGACGGGCACGAAGATCCCGGAGACGCGGTCGGCGAGGCGCTGCACCTCCGCCTTGCCGTTCTGGGCGTCCTCGACGAGCCGCGCCATCCTCGCGAGCTGCGTGTCCGCGCCGACCCGGGTCGCCTCGACCACCAGCCGGCCCCCGGCGTTCACGGTCGCGCCGGTCACGGCGTCCCCGACGGTCACGTCGACCGGTACCGACTCGCCGGTCAGCATGGACGCGTCGACCGCGGAGACGCCCTCGACGACGGTCCCGTCCGTGGCGATCTTCTCGCCGGGTCGTACGACGAAAAGGTCGCCGACGGCGAGCCGCACCACCGGGATGCGCACTTCCCGGCCCTTCCGCAGGACCGCGACGTCCTTGGCCCCCAGTTCGAGCAGGGCCTTGAGGGCGGCGCCGGCGCGTCGCTTGGAGCGGGCCTCCAGATAGCGGCCGAGCAGGATGAACGCGACGACACCGGCGGCCACTTCGAGGTAGATGGTCGACGATCCGTCCGTTCGGGAGACGGTGAGGTCGAAGCCGTGGCGCATGCCGGGCATCCCGGCGTCCCCCCAGAACAGTGCCCACAGCGACCAGCCGAAGGCGGCGAGCGTGCCGACCGAGACGAGTGTGTCCATGGTGGCCGTGCCATGCCGGGCGTTGGTGAACGCAGCCTTGTGGAAGGGCAGTCCGCCCCAGACGACGACGGGCGCGGTGAGCGTCAGCGAGAGCCACTGCCAGTTGTCGAACTGCAGGGCCGGGACCATCGAGAGCAGGACCACGGGCAGGGCCAGCAGGGCGGAGACGGTCAGGCGCTGACGGAGTGACGCCGATTCGGGGTCTCGACCCGTGGCCGCGGGCTCTTCGGGCTTCTCGGGCCTCTCGGGGTCTTCGCGGCCTTCGGGCTTCTCGAACCGAGGCGGAGGGGGTTGCTCGGCCGTGTAGCCGGTCTTCACCACCGTGGCGATCAGATCGGCGACCTCGATCCCGTTGGCGTACGAGATCTTCGCCTTCTCCGTCGCGAAATTCACCGTGGCGGTGACGCCGTCCATGCGGTTGAGCTTCTTCTCGACCCGGGCCGCGCAGGAGGCGCAGGTCATGCCACCGATCGCGAGTTCGACCTCGGAGCGCGCGGCCTCGTCTATCGGAGCGGGTGCTGCGGTGCTGGTCATGTCCGGACTCCAGACAACGGACCGGGCCGTGCGGGGCCAGTATCAGCTGGTCGGTACGGGCCGGTGCGGAGAGCAGATGCGGGCGGTTCAGGCCTTGCCGACGAGTTCAAAGCCCGCCTCGTCGACCGCGGCGCGCACGGCCTCGTCGTCGAGGGGCGCGGCGGAGACCACCGTGACCTCGCCGGTGGAGGCGACGGCCGTGACCGAGCTGACGTCGGCGATTGCGGAGATCTCGCCGGAGACCGAGCCTTCGCAGTGCCCGCAGCTCATCCCGCTCACCTTGTAGACGGTCGTCACGGAACCCGGGGTATCGGTCTGCGCGGTCATGTCGTTACTCCTCAGGGAGGCGTGTGGGGCTTACGTGTCTAGACTATACCCCTAGGGGGTATAACTCAACGATGCTCCAGGGTGGACCGGCGGGAGCCGTGTCGGCTTCTCAGGGGGAGTCGTCCTCCAGCAGGGGCTTGAGGTAGCGGTACATCACGGTCTTCAGCTCGGCGATGTACGCCTCCCGCTCCGCGCCCTCGCGAGTCATGATCAGGTCGAGGCCGGCCATGAAGAGGGCGAGCACCATGTTCGTGGTGCGGGCGCGCTCGTCGCGCGGGGCGTCCGGCAGGTGGCCCGCGACGATCTCCTCGATGCGGGTGAGTGATACACCCGCACCGAGGAACAAGAACTCCGCCCGCGTGATGCTCCTCCTGGCAGGTCTGAACCCGGCTGGTGACGAGGGCGTAAGACCCCCGGGAGCGCTGCTGACGAGACGACCCTGCCGGTCCTGATGTTCTGCGTGGCCTTCGGCCTGTCGATGGACCACGGCGTGTTCCTGCTGTCACGAGTCAAGGAGGAGTACGACCGCACGGGCGACCATCGTGAGGCGGTGCGCTTCGGGTTGCAGCGCACCGGCGGCCTGATCACCGCGGCGGCGGTCATCCTGGCGGTGGTGATGGTCGCCATCGGCACCTCCCGGGTGACCAACACCAAGATGCTCGGCCTGGGCATCGCGCTGGCGGTCCTGATGGACGCGATGGTCGTCCGCAGTCTGTTGGTCCCCGCGGTGATGCGGCTGACCGGCCGCGCCACCTGGTGGGCCCCGGCGCCGCTGCGGCGCTTCCACCGACGCTTCGGGCTGCGGGAGGGGGGAGCATGTGGCAGCCGTCGAGCAGCGGGAGACAGAGACGGCGGCAGAGACATCGACGGAGGCGGCGACGGGTGCGGCGACGGAGGCAGAGGGGGAGACGGGCCGCGACAAGGCCGGAGCGCGCGGTTAGCGTTCCGCCGGAGAGATGATCTCCAGGGGTGCCTGGAGAACGCGGACATGGGCGGAAGGGGCGGTCGTATGCGTGCGGTGGTCTTCGAGCGGTTCGGGGAGCCGGCCGAGGTGCGCGAGGTGGCGGACCCGCAGCCGTCCGAGCAGGGAGTCGTGGTGCGGGTCGAGGCGACCGGGCTGTGTCGCAGCGACTGGCACGGCTGGATGGGCCACGACCCGGACATCACCCTGCCGCACGTGCCCGGGCACGAACTCGCCGGTGTCGTCGAGGAGGTGGGTGCCCGGGTGACCTCCTGGCGGCCCGGCGACCGGGTCACGGTGCCCTTCGTCTGCGCCTGCGGCAGCTGTCCGTCCTGTGCGGCGGGTGACCAGCAGGTGTGCGAGCGGCAGACACAGCCGGGGTTCACCCACTGGGGGTCCTTCGCGCAGTACGTGGCCCTGGAGCACGCGGATGCCAACCTGGTGGCGGTGCCGGAGGAGTTGTCGTTCCGGACGGCCGCGTCGCTGGGGTGTCGGTTCGCCACGGCGTTCCGTGCGGTGGTCCAGCAGGGTCGGGTGGCGGCGGGGGAGTGGGTCGCCGTGCACGGCTGCGGGGGCGTCGGCCTGTCGGCGGTGATGATCGCGGCGGCTGCGGGAGCGAGGGTCGTGGCCGTCGACGTATCGGCCCAGGCCCTGGAGATGGCGCGGAAGTTCGGGGCCGCGGAGTGCGTCGACGCCAAGCGTACCGAGGACATGGCGGCGGCCATCCACGATCTGACAGGCGGCGGCGCCCACCTCTCCCTCGACGCGCTCGGCTCCCCCCTCACCTGCGCCGCATCAGTGAACGGCCTGCGCCGCCGTGGCCGCCATGTTCAGGTCGGCCTGCTGCCGTCACCCACCGACACCACCCCGGTCCCCATGTCCCGGGTGATCGCCCTGGAACTGGAGATCCTCGGCAGCCACGGCATGGCGGCGCACGCCTATCCGCCCATGCTGGAGCTGGTCCGCTCCGGCGTCCTCCGCCCCGACCTCCTGGTCACCTCGGCCATCCCGCTGAACACTGCCCCGGACGCCTTGGCGGCGCTGGGCACGGCACCGGGCCAGGGAGTCACGGTCATCGAACCGTGGAGCTGAGACGTCGGGACTCCGCGGCCCGCTCTGGCCCGCCCCCGTCCAAGGCGGGCCACGGGTGGCGGGGGCGTTCAGGTCTTCCCTCGGCCGCGGTTGCTGGGACGGGAGGCGACCCAGGCCCGGACCGTGTCGGCGTACCAGTAGGGTCTTCCGCCCTCCACGTGGTCGGGCGGGGGCAGCAGCCCGTGCTTGCGGTACGACCTCACGGTGTCCGGCTGCACCCGGATGTGCGCGGCGATCTCCTTGTAGGACCACAGCCGACGGTCGGTCATCAGTAGCACCTCCCCGCGCGCACCACGGCGGCGGCCGGGGGAGGGCCGTCGGGGGAGCCGGGCGCTGCGCTGGCGATCACAAAGCCTGTGCTCCCTCAACGACATGGGGTGCGCGGGGGCTAGGGCCTGTGAGCCGGGTGTGACGGAAGACCTGCGTACTCGGGACAACTGTGACAGCGAGGAGTTCTTTGTGACACAGATGATGAAATTCGGCGGGAGGTCGGCCTCTCTCGGCTGCTGTCGGCGCGGACAGGGACGGCCGGCTGACGGCACTGATCCACACCAGCGTGGCCA
>CBFHCJ010000434.1:0-6107 GCA_965654005.1 uncultured Streptomyces sp.
GCCGCTCTTTCGTACCTGCCGCCGCCACTCGTGCGGCAGCCCGCGCACCCGAACGGGACCCCGGACCGCCCGGCGGCGACGTACTCCCGACGTCGTACTGAAACGGACGGGAGTCCCGGACCACGTCCCGGACCGCGTCCTGGACCGCGTCTCGGTTCGCGTCCCGGATCGAGACGCGAACCGAGACCCGGACCACGTCCCGACCAAGACATCATCCGAGAACGGACCAAGACTTGACCAAGACTTGTGCTACTCGTTTTCTTGAATCATTCGTGTGTATGGAGGTAGGTTGGCGCCCATGACCGCATCCCAGACTCCGAACACCGCGGAGGAGCTGCGCGGTGCCGGCCTGCGGGTGACGGCCGCCCGCGTCGCGCTGCTCGAGACCGTCCGGGACGGCGACCACCTCGGCGTCGAGGCGATCGCCTCCGGGGTGCGTGATCGGGTAGGCCATATCTCCCTTCAAGCCGTGTACGAGGCCCTCCACGCGCTCACCGCGGCGGGACTCATACGCCGTATCGAACCGGCCGGCAGCCCGGCCCGGTTCGAGGGACGCGTAGGCGACAACCACCACCACGTCGTATGCCGGTCGTGCGGTGCCGTCGCCGACGTGGACTGCGCCGTCCATGCGGCGCCGTGCCTGATCGCGTCCGACGACCACGGTTTCCTGATCGACGAGGCCGAGGTCACCTACTGGGGCCTGTGCCCCGACTGTTCCACCGCCCGCAGTTCCTGAGCACTGTGTTCCCCCCAAACGTCAGGAAGGATTCCCATGGCTGAGAACCCCGATGCCATCGTCACCGACGCGAAGACGGAGGGCGAAGGTCGCTGCCCGGTCGCGCACGGACGAGCCCTGCACCCCACCCAGGGCGGCGGAAACCGCCAGTGGTGGCCGGAGCGGCTCAACCTGAAGATCCTCGCCAAGAACCCCGCCGTGGCCAACCCGCTCGGTGAGGAGTTCGACTACGCCGAGGCGTTCAAGAGCCTCGACCTCCCGGCGGTGAAGCAGGACATCGCCGAGGTGCTGACGGATTCGAAGGACTGGTGGCCGGCCGACTTCGGTCACTACGGCCCGTTCATGATCCGCATGGCCTGGCACAGCGCGGGCACCTACCGCATCAGCGACGGCCGCGGCGGCGCCGGTGCCGGTCAGCAGCGCTTCGCCCCGCTCAACAGCTGGCCGGACAACGGCAACCTGGACAAGGCCCGCCGTCTGCTGTGGCCGGTCAAGAAGAAGTACGGCAAGAGCCTGTCGTGGGCCGACCTCATGATCCTGGCCGGCAACGTCGCCCTGGAGTCCATGGGCTTCACGACGTTCGGCTTCGGCGGCGGCCGTGAGGACGTCTGGGAGTCGGAGGAGGACGTCTACTGGGGTCCCGAGACCACCTGGCTCGACGACCGGCGCTACACCGGCGACCGCGAGCTGGAGAACCCGCTCGGTGCGGTCCAGATGGGCCTCATCTACGTCAACCCCGAGGGCCCGAACGGCAACCCGGACCCGATCGCCGCGGCCCGCGACATCCGTGAGACGTTCCGCCGGATGGCGATGAACGACGAGGAGACCGTCGCCCTGATCGCGGGCGGTCACACCTTCGGCAAGACCCACGGCGCGGGCCCCGCGGACCACGTCGGCGCCGACCCCGAGGCCGCTCCGATCGAGGCGCAGGGCTTCGGCTGGGCAAGCACGTACGGCACCGGCAAGGGCGCCGACGCGATCACCAGTGGCCTGGAGGTCACCTGGACCAGCACGCCGACCCGCTGGAGCAACAACTTCTTCTGGAACCTCTTCAGCTTCGAGTGGGAGCTGACCGAGTCCCCGGCCGGCGCCAAGCAGTGGAAGCCGAAGAACGGCGCGGGCGAGGGCACGGTCCCCTCGGCGCACGACCCGGAGAAGAAGATCGCGCCGAGCATGCTCACCACCGACCTGGCGCTGCGCTTCGACCCGGTCTACGAGCAGATCTCCCGCCGCTTCCTGGAGAACCCGGACCAGTTCGCGGACGCCTTCGCCCGCGCCTGGTACAAGCTGACCCACCGTGACATGGGCCCGAAGTCGCTGTACCTCGGCCCGGAGGTCCCGGAGGAGACCCTGCTCTGGCAGGACCCGCTGCCGGAGGCCGAGGCCCAGGCCATCGACGCCGCCGACATCGCGGCCCTCAAGGCCAAGCTGCTCGACTCGGGCCTGACCGTGTCCCAGCTCGTCTCCACCGCGTGGGCGTCGGCCTCGACGTTCCGCACCAGCGACAAGCGCGGCGGCGCCAACGGCGCCCGTATCCGCCTGCAGCCGCAGGCCGGCTGGGAGGTCAACGAGCCCGACCAGCTGGCGCAGGTGCTGGGTGTCCTGGAAGGCATCCAGCAGGAGTTCGACTCCGGCGCCAAGAAGGTCTCCCTGGCCGACCTGATCATCCTCGGTGGTGCCGCCGCCGTGGAGAAGGCCGCCAAGGACGCCGGTCACGATGTCGAGGTGCCCTTCGCGCCGGGCCGCGTGGACGCCACGGAGGAGCACACCGACGCGGAGTCCTTCGCCGCGCTGGAGCCCACCGCCGACGGCTTCCGCAACTACCTCGGCAAGGGCAACCGCCTGCCGGCCGAGTACCTGCTGCTCGACAAGGCGAACCTGCTGGGCCTGAGCGCGCCGGAGATGACCGTCCTGGTCGGCGGCCTGCGCGTCCTGGGTGCCAACCACCAGCAGACCTCGTACGGCGTCTTCACCGACACCCCGGGCAAGCTGACCAACGACTACTTCGTCAACCTGCTCGACCTGGGCTCGACGTGGTCGGCGACCTCGGAGGACCAGACGACCTTCGAGTGCCGCGACGCCGGCGGTGAGGTCAAGTGGACCGGCACCCGTGCCGACCTCGTCTTCGGCTCGAACTCCGAGCTGCGCGCGCTCGCGGAGGTCTACGCGAGCGACGACGCGAAGGAGAAGTTCGTGAACGACTTCATCGCGGCGTGGGTCAAGGTGTCGAACCTCGACCGGTTCGACCTCGTCTGATCTGACGTCCATCGTCCGATCAGACCCCCGGGCCGGCCCGCGTGGGCCGGCCCGTATGTCTCCGGGCCCTGGGAAATCCGATGCCCGGAATCGAGACAGCGCCCGAGCCGACCGAAGCCGACCCGAGCGCCGCATAGCAGGTCAGAGGAGGTTCCGCCCTCTCCCGCAGCCGTAGGCCCTGTGGAACTTCACGCATCGCTGACGTACGTCGAGCGTTCTCGGGCAGCGTGTCACGAGCAGCCTGGGCCTTCGAGCGTTCAGTCCATCTGCCACGGCGGGCCCATGAATCCGTTGTCGGTCACTGACCGGTCTCCAGCCGCCGCACCTGGTAGCGGATGTTGGATGCCTCTTCGAGAAGTGCCTTGGCCTCGGCGATGTCAGTGGACTCCGAAGCGCGGTGGTGGAGATCCTTCATGTGGGCGAGGAAGAAGTCAAGGAATGAACCTCACCTCCGGGAAGGCCCCACTGGGACCGTCCAGCAAGGGCTCCCGGTGGTGCCGCAGGTGCAGGTCGAAGAAGGCGAGCGGGTACGCCTGCTGGATCCGTACCGCCCGGGCCGGATCGAGGGTGCCGATCCAGCCCTGAAGGTCCGCGGTGTTCATCCCGACGGCCTGGGCCAGCTGTGGGATCAGGAACTGGACGTCGCAGTACGACGAGTGAACCGCACCCTCCGCCTGGACGTTGAGCCGCCATCCCCGCAGGTGGGACCAGAACTCGGCGACGCTCGGCTGCGTGGCCCGGGGGAACTCGGCGGTCATCAGCATGAACGGCCGGTCCAGGTCGGCGGTGACCGTCGGCTGCATCGGCCCGTCGAAGCTCAGCCCGGCCCGGACGCGCCGGTCCTCGCTCATCACGAAGGCCGTCGCCGTCGCGCCTTTCGACCAGCCGAACATGCCGATGCACTGCGGATCGAGAGCGCCGAGCAGGCCGTCCGGCAGCGGCCGGTGTTCGGCGTCGGGGTTGCGCCCGGCCGCGAGGTCCTCGACACGGTCGAGCACGAACCGGATGTCGGTGGCGAAGTCCCGTGGTGTCAGGGCGGGTACGTCGAGCGGGACCGTGAGCCGACCGTCGGGGAACACGCTGAACGCGTCGTACGTGTGGTCCACCGTGACCACCACATACCCGTGACTGGCGAGCTCCTGCACCACGATGGTGGTGTCCGCCCGGTGATCGTGCGCGCCGTGCGAGAAGACGACGACGGGCAGTCGTCGGCCCGTTCGCAGCACCGGGGCACCCTCGTGACCGGCCGTGAGCGGCGCCACCGCGAGATCGGCCGGAAAGCCCGCCGACGTGAGGAGCGCCCGCGCCACGGCGGGGGACGTCCAGGGGGCCAGTGGACAGCGTTTGACACCCCGGGCGGGGTACCAGACGGCGGCCATCAACTCGCGGTGATGTCCGGGGCCGACCGCGGGATCCGGACGTGAGGTGTCGACGAGGTGCAGGGGCACCGTGCCCACCGGGTACGGTCCGGTGGGCGCAGGAAGGGTGAGCTGCACCGGGCCCGCGGTGGTCGAAGCCGCCCACGCCGGGCGTGCGACGCCCATCGACACGGCGGCCCCGACTGTCACCGCGGCTCCGAGCATGCGCCGGCGCGTCATTCCTTCTCGGTTCATGAACGGCGTGGTTGTCACTGACCCTCCCTGGGTTTCTGGGCAGCACTGGGCTACGCCGGGCACTTGGGCCGTCGGCCCGGCCCGGCAACGTTTCTGTCTTGATCAGCTCAGTGGCTCGGTGGAATGCGGCCGTCACGCGGCACGGACATGAGGTGGGCGAGCACGGCCAGCACACGGCGGTTGTCGTCGTCGGAAGGGGCGAGCCCCAGCTTGGTGAAGATGCTCGTGCTGTGCTTGGACACGGCTTTCTCGCTGATGAACAGCCGGTTCGCGATGGCGCTGTTGGAGCGTCCCTCGGCCATGAGCTCAAGCACTTGGCGTTCCCGCTCGGTAAGCCTGGAGAGGGTTTCGCGTTCGCCGCGGCTGTGACGGCCGAGCAGCTTGGTGACCACCTCGGGATCCATGACCGTGCCACCTGCGGCAACCGTGCGGATCACGTCGACGAACTGGTCGTCGCTGAACACCCGGTCCTTGAGCAGATAGCCGACCCCTCCGGCCTGGTCGGCGAGCAACTCCTGGGCGTAGATCTGCTCGACGTACTGCGAGAGCAGCAGGATCGGCAACCCGGGCAGCCGTTCCCGGGCGGTGAGTGCCGCACGGAGCCCGTCGTCGGTGTGGGTGGGCGGCAGCCTGATGTCCACGATCGCGAGGTCCGGCCGGAACTCCAGCAGCGCGCCGAGCAGGCCCGGCGCGCTGTCGGTGGCCGCCAAGATCTCGAACCCACGTGCCTTGAGGAGCCTGACCAACCCCTCCCGGAGCAGGAAGAGATCTTCCGCGACGACTACGCGCACGGCACCTCCATGACCACGATCGTCGGCCCACCGGGCGGGCTGCTGACCGCCAGGATGCCGTCGAAGGCCGCCAGCCGTCGCTCCACCCCGGCCAGCCCGGTGCCCCGGGCGGGATCCGCGCCGCCCACGCCGTCGTCGACCACCTCGATGCGCAGCATCCCGTCCGTCCGCGCCATCCGGATCTGGATGCCGTGCGCCGAGGCGTGCCGGACGGCGTTGGTGACCACCTCGGCGACGGCGAAGTAGCAGGCCGACTCCAGCGGGGCGGGGAGCCGTTCGGGCAGCTCGATCTCGGTCTCACACGGCAGGGGCAGGTCCAGTGCGAGCGCCCGGACCGCCTCCCCCAGGCCGCGGTCGGCCAGCATCGGCGGGTGCATGCCTCTGATCAGGCCGCGCAGTTCCTCCAGTGCCGCCGCCGAGGCGACGCGGGCCTCCACGACGAGTGCGGCGGCCTCGTGGGGATCGCTGTGGATCATCTCCTCGGCGACCCGGAGATTCATCCCGATGGTGACCAGTCGTCCCTGTGCGCCGTCGTGCAGGTCCCGCTCGATCCTGCGCAGCTCCGCGGCCGCGGAGTCGACCGCCTCGGCCCGCGTATCGGTCAGCTCCCGCACCCGCCGGGCCAGCGCCGGATCCGGCGCCCGCCCGAGCAGCCGGCCGGCATCCGCCAGCACGGTTCTCGGCAGCAGCCACAGCCCGAGGTCCAGCAGC
>CBFHCJ010000435.1:0-6103 GCA_965654005.1 uncultured Streptomyces sp.
GCCGATGGTACTGCAGGGGGGACCCTGTGGGAGAGTAGGACACCGCCGAACAATTATTCAGAGCTGGTCCCCGAGCTTCGGTTCGGGGACCAGCTCTTTTGTATTGCGCGTCACTTTGCGTTCATTTTGCCGCAGCAGCATCCCAGGCATGGGTACAGCGGAAATGCTCAAGGCCGCGGGTGTCGGCGTCGGTGACGAGGTCATCGTGCCGGCCTTCGGGAACGTCGAGGTCGCCGAAGCCGTGACCCTGACCGGTGCGACCCCGGTCTTCGCCGACATAGACCCGGCGACGTACTGCCTCGACCCCGTCTCCGTCGAAGCAGTGGTCACCACGCAGACCGTCGCGGTCGTCCTCGTCCACAGCTTCGGGCGGCCGGCGGACGTCGCGCCCCTGCACGAGCTCGGACAGCAGCACGGGCTTCTGGTGCTGGAGCATGGAGAGTCCGAGTCGCCGTACGCCGAGGTCGCACAGCGTCGGGAGCGGGCCGCGTACCTCGACCGGCGGCTGCGGGGCGTGCGCCCGCCCGAGAGCAGTGGCGGCCACACCTATCAGCAGTACGTCGTGCGGGTGCCGGGCAACGGGCGGCCGGACCGGGACGCCTTCGCATGGGCCGTCAGGGCCAAAGGAGTCGAGTGCCACGTGCCGGTGAAGACTCCTGTGCACCGGATGCCGGGGTTCCGTCGTGACGTGTATCTTCCCGAGACCGAGCGGGCCGCCGCTGAGACGCTCTCGTTGCCCGTGGACGCGTCGCTGACCAAGCGTGAGATGAACCGGATCGTCTCCGCGTGCAACGCGCTCGGTGGATTGCTGCAGCCCGCGTTCTGAGTTCTGACAGAGCACTCGATGGTGGGAGCACGCCTCGGTTCGGGGTATGATCTATTCCGTTGCCGGGAGGGAAACCTCGAAAAGGTGACAGGCCCCTATAGCTCAGTCGGCAGAGCGTCTCCATGGTAAGGAGAAGGTCAACGGTTCGATTCCGTTTGGGGGCTCAAGCAAAAGGCCTTGCCCATCAGGGCGAGGCCTTTTTCCTGCTCCGGAAGAGCCGGAGACTCAGTCCTTCGGAAGGCCCGGCACCCGCATCGCCAGAATCGCCATGTCGTCCGACGGGGCGTCCGACGCGAAGCGCTCGACCGCGCGCATGATGCGGGCCGCGACCGCGCCAGCGGTGAGGCCCGTGCAGGTCGTCAGGACGTCCGCGAGGCCATCGTCGCCCAACATACGGGTGCCCTCCCGACGTTCGGTGACGCCGTCGGTGACGCAGAGCAGGACGTCGCCCGGATCGAGCGTCACGGTCTGCTCGTACAACTCCAGGTCCTCCATGACGCCGAGGAGCGGCTGCGGTTCCGCGGCCGGCTCCACCGTGCCGTCCTGGCGCAGTCGGAGCGGGAGCGGGTGGCCGGCGCAGACCACCTTCAGGACCGCGCTGCCGTCCTCCTGCGGCCACAACTCCCCGTAGAGCAGCGTCAGGAAGCGGCTACGGGCGCCCTCGTCGATGATCGCGGAGTTCAGGCGCTCCAGCACCGCCGGGCCGCCGAAGCCCTCGCGGGCCAGCAGACGGAGGGCGTGACGGGCGAGGCCCGTGACCGCCGCCGCCTCCGGGCCAGTACCACAGACGTCGCCGATGGCGAAACCGTACGCGCCGTCGCGGATGGGGAAGAGGTCGTAGAAGTCGCCGCCGACCTCGTTGCCCTCGCCGGCCGCGCGGTAGATGACCTCGACCTCGACGCCGTCGATCTGGGGGAGCTCCGGCGGGAGCAGGCTGCGCTGGAGGGACTGGCTGATGGCCGTGCGCTCCGAGTACAACCGGGCGTTGTCCAGCGCCAAGGCCGCCCGGCGGCTCAAGTCCTCGGCGAGTTCCAGGATTTCCTGGCGGAAGTGTTCGTCGGTCGGCCTGCCCAGCGTCAGCATGCCGATGACGCGGTTGCGGGCGACGAGGGGGAGTACGACCGTTTCGCCGCCCACCGCCGAGGCAGTCGCGAGCGTCGTGCCGATACCGGAGCTGGCCCTCCGGGGCTCGCCCAGGCCCAGGCTCCGCATGGAGGAGCGCAGGGCCGCCTCGTGGGCCGCCGCCGACGGGGCCGTCCAGACTCGGGCGCCCGGTGTGGGAATCGGCTGCGGCGGGGGGATCTTCGACAGGAGAGCCTTGAGGCCGTCGATGCGTTCCTCGTCCTCGTGCAGGACGTAGGAGAGGTACGGCTCGGAGGCCTGGTCGGCGATGGTGTAGACCGCGCACCAGGTGGCCAGGGTGGGGATCGTCATCTGGGCCATGAGCGCCAGCGTCTGGTCGCGGTCCAGGGTGCCGGCGAGGAGGTCGGAGGCCTCGACGAGGAAGCTCAGGGAGCCGCGGCGCAGACGCTCCAGCTCGCCCAGGCGGGCCGACTCCACGGCGAGGGCGATGCGGTCGGCCGCGAACTGCAGGCGCAGTGCCTCCTCGTTCGAGTATCGGGTGGGCGCCTCGGCGGCGACGCCGAGGGAGCCGGTGAGGCGGCCCTCGACCTTCAGCGGGACCGTCACCACCGAGCGCATGCCCGTGCCGGCCAGCAGCGGGACCGCGCCCGGTACGGCCGCGAGGTCGTCGTGGACGGCCGGCATACGGGCCGAGCCGTAGCGGCCGGGGCCCGCATCGACCGGGACGCGGGCGAAGCGCTGACGGGCGGAGGGCAGGCCGGTCGAGGCGCGCACCTCCAGCTCCGTTTCGTCGTCGGTCGCCAGGAGGAGGAAGGCCGCGTCGCCGTCGAGCATGTCGCGGGCGCGCTCCACGGTGCGCTGCAGCAGGCCGTCGAGGTCGTCGGGGGCAGGGGAGCCGATGAACACCTCGAAGGGGTCCACGGCCTGGCCGTCCGAGGCGGTCGCCGTGTCGGAGGCCGGGGCGCGGGGCGGGGTCTGCAGGACGGCGCGTTCGTGGTCCCGGACGAGCAGACAGACCGTGGAGGGCTCGCCGGCCGTGTCCCGTACGCGCAGATGCGAGGCGTAGACGGGCGTGACGCGGCCGTCGGCGGCGCGGAGGCCGTAGCTGCCCTCCCAGCGCGAGAGCTGGAGGGCCTCGGCGACGCCCGTGCCGGTGCCCGGGGTGTGCGGCCAGGCCGCGAGGTCGGTGAGCGGCTTGCCGGTGACCTGCTCGGCCGCATACCCGAAGAGGTCCTCCGCGTCCTCGTTCCAGGCGGTGATGGAGCCGGTTGTGTCGATCTGGACGACCGCGACGCGGACCCGGCCGTCGGCGAGCGGGAGGAGGTCGGCGGGGAGGGAGGGGCCTGCCGCGCGGGTGCCCACCGGGCGTTCGGGGAAGTCGAGTTGGAACCAGACCTGCTTGTGCGTGGGCGTGTACTCGACGCCCCAACGGCCGGCCAGCGCGGCACAGAGCTGGAGGCCGCGGCCGCCCTCGCGATCGGGGCTGCCCATGTTGACGGCGGCCGTCTGCAGCGGGATCTCGCGTTCCGGATACCGGTCGGCCACTTCGATGCGTACGCCGTCGTCGCTGCGCAGGCACAGGACGTCCGCGGAAGTGCCCGCGTGGACGACGGCGTTGGTGACCAGCTCGCTGGTGAGGACGACGGCGTCGTCGACGATGTCGGCGAAGCCCCACCCTTGGAGTGTGTCGCGGACGAAGGACCGGGCGGTGGCGACCGATCGTCCGACGGGCTCGAAGTTGGCGGCCGCGCGCGCGGTGATCACAGAACTCCCCATGTATCGGCGCCCCCTGGGTCCCGTGCCCGAATTCTGGCTGGAGCACTACAGCGTAATAGGGACGCTGGCTCGGTGTTCAGGGGTATCCCCGTATAAGAACCCCCCTGAACATCGAGGTGACGCGTCTCGCGCCGCAGGTCGGCACACAAGCATCGTCGACGAAGCTGCCGAACTGTTTTGAACCCTCCCCCTCGGGAACGAGGGGGATTCCTGGCTCACGCTGCTCGGTCGCTCACCGAACGACCGAGTCTTACGCGATCAACACCAGCCGGGTTGGAACCAGCCCGGTTTCCCGAAGAGTGGAGACAAACCCTTCCCGGTTGGGGAACGAGCGACCGCCGGTGTGGGTTACGGTCATGAACCGGCATGCCCGGTGCGCCATGGTGAAACCCTGGGCAAGCTTCCAGGGAAGGTCCGTGCAGACTGGGTGCCTCCAGCCAGGCCGGGCAGGCGCACGTGACAGTGTCCAGCACGATGAGCAGCATCCGAGCACAGCAGTGATGGTCGACCCCTGCGGGAGGGACACAGTGGAGTCTGGCGCAGCGACGCGGGGCACGAAGACGCGCGCAAAAGGCGGACAGTCCCTGAGTAACCAGCGTGAAACGCGCAACGGAACCACCGTGGTGGACACGGCGGCCCTGAACCGGCTGCTGGCGGCCCTGGTGTCGATGCGGGACGGCAACTTCCGCAAGCGGCTGACGGTCTCCGGTGACGGAGTCATGTCCGAAATCGCTGCCGTTTTCAATGAAGTGGCCGTACGGAATCTGCATCTGACCGGAGAGCTGGCTCGGGTGCGGCGGGTGGTCGGGCGTGAGGGCAAGCTCACGGAGCGGCTGGACGCGGGGGCCTGCGAGGGCTCCTGGGCGTCAGCGATCGACGCCTCCAACGCGCTCGTCGACGACCTCGTACGCCCCGTGTCCGAGGTCAGCCGGGTGCTGTCCGCGGTGGCCGACGGCGATCTGTCGCCCCGTATGGAGCTGCGGACGCAGGGGCCGGACGGGACGGGGCATCCGCTGCGCGGGGAGTTCCTCAAGGTCGGCCGTACGGTCAACAATCTGGTCGACCAGCTGTCGACGTTCACCGACGAGGTCACGCGGGTGGCCAGCGAGGTGGGCACCGAGGGCAAGCTGGGCGGGCAGGCCCGGGTGCGCGGTATGTCCGGTTCGTGGAAGGACCTCACGGACTCCGTCAACACGATGGCGTACCGACTGACCGCGCAGGTGCGGGACATCGCGCTGGTGACGACGGCGGTCGCGAAGGGTGACCTGTCCCGGAAGGTCACGGTTCACGTGGCCGGCGAGATGCTGGAGCTGAAGGAAACCGTCAACACGATGGTGGATCAGCTCTCCTCGTTCTCCTCCGAGGTGACGCGGGTCGCCCGGGAGGTCGGCACGGAGGGCGAGCTGGGCGGCCAGGCGCAGGTGCCCGGGGTGGCCGGCGTGTGGAAGGACCTCACCGACTCGGTGAACCTGATGGCGGGCAATCTGACCGCCCAGGTGCGCGGGATCGCACAGGTGACGACGGCGGTCGCCAACGGTGACCTGTCTCAGAAGGTGACCGTGTCGGCGCGCGGCGAGGTCGCGCAGCTCGCCGAGACGATCAACCAGATGACCGAGACGTTGCGCACGTTCGCGGACGAGGTCACCCGCGTCGCCAACGAGGTCGGCGCCGAGGGCCGGCTCGGTGGTCAGGCGAACGTGCCGGGTGCGGCGGGCACGTGGAAGGACCTCACCGATTCGGTGAACACGGTCTTCCGGAATCTGACCACGCAGGTGCGGGACATCGCGGCCGTGACGACGGCGGTGGCCAGTGGTGACCTGTCGCAGAAGGTCACCGTGGACGTCGCCGGCGAGATGCTGGAGTTGAAGAACACCGTCAACGGGATGGTGGACCAGCTGTCCGCCTTCGGTTCCGAGGTCACGCGGGTGGCGCGGGAGATCGGTGTCGAGGGTGAGCTGGGCGGTCAGGCACAGGTGCCGGGCGCGGCAGGTACGTGGAAGGACCTCACGGACTCCGTCAACACCGCGTTCCGCAACCTCACCGGTCAGGTGCGCAACATCGCGCAGGTGACGACGGCGGTGGCCAACGGCGACCTGTCGCAGAAGGTGACCGTGGACGTCTCCGGCGAGATGCTCCAGCTGAAGAACACCGTGAACACGATGGTGGACCAGCTGTCGTCCTTCGCCGACCAGGTCACGCGCATGGCCCGGGACGTCGGCACCGAGGGCCGTCTGGGCGGTCAGGCCGTGGTGCCGGGTGTCAGCGGCACCTGGAAGGAACTGACCGACTCCGTCAACTTCATGGCGGGCAACCTCACCTCTCAGGTGAGGCAGATCGCCCAGGTGACGACTGCGGTGGCCCGCGGTGACCTGTCGCAGAAGATCGATGTGGACGCGCGCGGCGAGATCCTGGAGCTGA
>CBFHCJ010000436.1:0-6093 GCA_965654005.1 uncultured Streptomyces sp.
GGTGAGCGTCTGGACCTGGACGGCGGCTTCTACTACAAGCCCACCGTGATCGCCGACCTGCCGAACGACTCCAGGGTGATCCAGGAGGAGATCTTCGGCCCGGTCCTCACCGTCCAGCCCTTCGACTCCGAGGACGAGGCGGTCGAGCTGGCCAACTCCACGCCGTACGGCCTGGCTTCGGGCGTCCAGACCGCCAACCTCGCCCGTGCCCACCGCGTCGCGGCCCGCCTCCAGGCCGGCATCGTCTGGATCAACGACTGGGCGATGCTCGACCCCGCGGTCCCCTTCGGCGGCGTCAAGGACTCGGGCTTCGGCCGCGAGTACGGGCCCGAGGCCCTCGCCGCCTACACCAAGGTCAAGTCCGTCGTCGTCTCGCTGGACTGACCCGCTACCACCCCCACACCGCGAGCAGGACCCAACTCGTCCCTTTCCATAGAGGAGTTCGTACGATGTCTACCACTACTCGCGCCGCCGTGGTCGAGTCCGGGGGAGCGCCCTTCACTCTCTCCGACGTTGAACTCGACGCCCCGGGCCCGGGCGAGGCCCTGGTCCGCATCGTCGCCGCCGGCCTGTGCCACACCGACCTCAGTGTGGCGAGCGGCGGCCTGCCCTTCCCACTGCCCGGTGTCCTCGGTCACGAGGGAGCCGGTGTCGTCGAGGCCGTCGGAGCGGGCGTGACGGGCGTGGAGCCCGGCGACCACGTCGTGCTGTCCTTCACCTCCTGCGGCGGCTGCCGCAACTGTCGCGACGGCCATCCGGCGTACTGCGCAACCTGGCTGCCGCTGAACCTGATCGCAGGCCGCCGCGCCGACGGCACCAGCACCATCAGCCGCGACGGCACACCGATCGGCGGCCACTTCTTCGGCCAGTCCTCCTTCGCCGAACGGGCGCTGGTGCACGAGCGCAGCCTGGTCAAGGTCGACCCGGAGGTACCGCTGGAGTCCATCGCCCCGCTCGGCTGCGGGGTGCAGACCGGGGTGGGCGCCGTGTGGAACGTCCTGGGGCCCCGCTCGGGCAGCACGCTCGTCGTCCTCGGCGCCGGAGCCGTCGGCCTGTCCGCCGTGATGGCCGCCGCCCTGACCCCGGCGACGAAGATCATCGCCGTCGACCGGTTCGCCGAACGCCTCACCCTGGCCAAGGAGTTGGGCGCAACGCACACCGTCAACGCGGCCGAGGCCGACCTCGGCGAGGCGCTCGCGGTGCTGACCGACGGCCAGGGAGCGGACGGCGTCGTCGAGACCACGGGCAACGTCGGTGTGCTGCGTCAGGGCGCCGACGCGCTCGCCGCCCGCGGCACCCTGGTCGTCGTCGGCGCCCCGCCGTTCGGCACCGAGGTCGCCCTGGACGTCAACGGGCTGCTCCCCGGTAAGCAGATCGTGGGTCTCACCCTGGGCGACAGCGAGACCCGGACCTTCATCCCGGCCCTCGTCCAGCTGGTCAAGGAGGGACGGCTCCCCCTGGACCGCCTGATCAGCACCTATCCGTTCGCGGACATCGACCAGGCGGTGCGGGACATGAGCGCGGGCAAGACCATCAAGCCCGTGCTGACGTTCTGACCGTCGCCGGCGTGTGACTGGCCCCGGTCAGCGCACGACCAGGACGATCTTCCCGTCCTCCGCCCCGTCTCGCCCTGCGCGCGGGCCTTCGCCGTCTCGGCGAGCGGGAACATCGCGTCCACGCGGGCATGCGGCTTCCCCTCCTCCGCCGCTCTGGTGAGGGCCTGCATGCCCGCGTGGTCGTACTCCGGCATCGACGACGTCGAGCGCGCCGCAGAGCTGGGCGCCCGGCTGGAGGGTCTGCTCGTCGGACACCCTTGCCGGTGACACGCGCACCCGGTCCCTTCGGGTGCTGCGCAAGGGCGGGGAGCAGGCGTTCAGCCCCCGTGGGGGTCTGCAATGGGCGGCCGTCCTCCTCGTCTGTCCGGGTTGGCTCCTCGCGACCTGGAGGGAAGGCGTTTCGCCCGCCAGACGGTGGAGTGGCGGCACGACCGGCCGGACGGGCCGACCGCCGCTCCCCGACAAGGTATCGACCCGGCCGTCAGGCGTCGGGCGCCGCGTACACGCGCTCGCCGCCGACGTAGGTGAGCGCCACCCCTGTCTCTCCGATCGCCTCGGACGGACCCGCGTACGGATCGCGGTCAAGCACCACCAGATCCGCCAGCGCGCCGGGGCGTACGCTCCCGGTCTCGTCGAGGTGGTTCACATACGCCGAGCCGGACGTGTACGCCGTCAGCGCTTCCGTGAGGCCGATGCGTTCCGCGGGCAGGAACACCGGCCTCGAGCCGCCCGCGACCACCCGGTTGACCGCGACGTGGATGCCCTGCAACGGATCGGGACTGCTGACCGGCCAGTCGCTGCCCGCCGCGAGTACCGCCCCCGAGCGCAGCAGCGCGCCGAACGGATACTGCCGGGCGGCCCGTTCGGGTCCGAGGAACGGGATCGTCAGCTCGTCCATCTGCGGCTCGTGCGCGGCCCACAGGGGCTGGATGTTCGCCGTGGCACCGAGCCGCGCGAAGCGGGGGACGTCGTCGGGGTGCACGATCTGCAGATGGGCCAGATGCGGCCGGGTGTCGCTCGGCCCGTTGGCCTTGCGGGCCGCCTCGACGGCGTCGAGCGCGTCCCGTACGGCCCGGTCGCCCAGCGCGTGGAAATGACACTGGAAGCCCAGGGCGTCCAACTCGGTGACGTACGAGGGAAGTCGGCCCGGATCGAGGAAGCTGGTGCCACGGTTCCCGGTGGCACAGCCGCACCTGTCCAGGTACGGGTCCAGGAGCGCCGCGGTGCCGGTCTCGGCGACCCCGTCCAGCATCAGCTTGACGCTGGTCGCCTGGAACCGGCCGTGGCTCGACGAGGACCGTCGCTCCACGAGTTCGGGTATCTGCTCGGTGCCGCGCTCGCGGTCCCACCACAGGGCGCCGACGACCCGCGCGGTCAGCGAGCCGTCGCGGGCGGCCGACAGATAGGCCTCGGACGGGTCGTCCATGCCCAGGAAACCGCCGACGAGCGCATCCTGCCAGGAGGTGATGCCGAGCGCGTGCAGATGCCGTTGGGCGAGCAGCAGCGCGGCGAGCCGCTCGGCGGCGGTGGCCGCGGGCGTGAGCCGGCCGACGTACTGCATCGCCCCTTCCTGGAGCATGCCCGTGGGCTCACCGGACGCGTCGCGCTCGAACCGGCCGTCGGCCGGATCCGGGGTGTCCCTGCTGACGCCCGCCAGCTCCAGCGCGCGGGTGTTGACCCAGGCACCGTGGTGGTCGCGGTTGGGCAGATAGACCGGCCGGTCCGGCACCACCGCGTCGAGCAGTTCCTTGGTCGGCGTACCGCCCTCGAAGGCCTCCATGGACCAGCCGCCGCCGGTGATCCACTCCCGGTCCGGGTGCGCGTCGGCGTACGCGCGCACGGCACCCAGGGTCTCCTCGGCGGTTCTCGCGCCCGTGAGATCGCACTGGGAAAGTTCCAGCCCGGCGGGGACCGGGTGGATGTGCGCGTCCTGGAAGCCAGGCAGCAGCAGTCGCCCGGCGAGGTCGACGACCTCGGTCTTCGGGCCGGTGAGTTCGTGGGCTTCGGTGTCGCCGACGGCGGCGATCCGGTCGCCGACGACCGCGACCGAGGTGGTGGTGGGCCCGTCCGGGGTGAGGACGGGGCCGCCGGTGAAGAGGAGATCGGCCTGCATGGTGTCCGTTCCTGGCGAGGTGCGGGGGTCAGCTGGGAGTGGCGAGCAGTTGGGGCGCGTCGGCGTCCGTGCCGCGGCCCGTGCGGAAGTAGGGCGACCTGCGTACCCACTTGGCCCAGGCGGCGGCCACGAAACCGGACACGACCATCAGCGTGGGCATGAGCAGCAGGAACCAGCCGTTGTCCGCGCGCAGGGCGAGATGGTCGGTCGAGGTGTAGAAGGACCAGGCGAGGTAGCCGCCGAGCCCGAGCAGCGCGAGGGCGCTCAGCGCGGGCAGCACCACGGCCCGCACGCCTTGGCGCCAGTCCTCCCGCAGCAGCCCCCGGAAGCGCACGGCTGCCGCGAGCGCGGTGAGCGCGTAGGAGAGCGCGACCACGATGCCGACCGCGTTGACCGTGGCCATGATCATGTCGGCGAGGCGGGGGATGACCAGCGAGAGCGCGGCGACAGCGGCCGAGAGTGCGCCGATCAGCAGCGTCCCGGCGGCCGGAGTCCCGTACCGCGGGTTGACCTTGGCCCACACCGGCCCGAGCGTACGGTCCCGGCTCATCGCGAACATCGCCCGGGCCGTGGGGATCACGCCCGCCTGAAGCGAGGCCACCGCCGAGAACATCAGCGCCACCAGCGGCAGCGCGGCCAGCGGCTGGGAGGCCAGGCGGTCGCCGAAGTACGCCAGCCCCTGTGCGCCATGACCGGCCAACTCAGGTTCGGACAGCACCCGTTGGAAGGCGACCGAGCCGAGTAGGAACAGTCCGAGCATGGTGACGAGCGTGGTGATCCCGGCGCGGGAGGCGTCACGGGGATCGCGCACCTCCTCGTTCACGCTGAACGCCGCCTCGAAGCCCCAGTAACAGAACACCGACAGCAGCAGTCCCTGAGCGAGCGCCGATGCGGACGGTATGGCGAACGGGTCGAACCAGCTCAGACTGAAGGCGTGCGACCCCTTGACGATGCCGTATCCGCAAAATCCCAGCAGGACGACGTACTCGAAGACGAGCAGCCCGGTCTGCAGCCGGGCCGCGGTGCGGATGCCGGTGACCGCGGTCAGGGTGACCGCGACGAGTACGACCAGGCCCACCGCCGTCGTCTGCGCGGTCGAACCGGGGTCGAGAGCGAGCCCCGCGATACGGTGGAGACCGGCCTCCCCGACGAGCTGGAGCACGGCCGAGCCGGTCACCGCCGTGGTGTAGGCGAGGAAGGCCACCGTGGCCACGATGTTCACCCAGCCGACCAGGAAGCCGAGCCACGGGGTGAGCGAACGGCCGACCCACACATAGCCGTTGCCCGCGTTGGGCTCCACCCGGTTCAGCCGGGAGTAGGCGCCCGCGATGCCCAGGATCGGCAGGAAGGCCAGCAGCATGATGGCCGGCAGATGCAGTCCGACCACCCCGGCCGTCACTCCGAGGCCGATGCCGATGCTGGTGGTCGCTGCCGTGCTGGAGGCGGCGATGGCGACGCCGTCCACGACGCCGAGGGACTTACGCAGGGATGGCTGCGCGGGCGGGTCCGCGCCGTACGGGGTCCGTGTCATGACCGGCTCCGATCGCACCGAGGGGCCTGAATCCGGCCCGGTGACCGAAATGAAACTGCCCGGTGCCTCAACAGGTCAACGCTGTTGACATAAGGTTCCCGTAACACCGACCGGGAGTGCCCATGACCGACCGAGTGACACCGCCCGCCGCGCGGCAGCGTCGGCGCCCCACCAAGACCGGCGTCGTCCTCTCCGAGGAACTGATCGTCGACACCGCGCTGCGGCTTCTGAAGGAGCACGGCGCCGACGCCCTCACCGTCCGCCGCCTCGGCCTAGCCCTGGGCGCCGACCCCACCGCACTGTACCGATACTTCCGCGACACCGACGACCTGCTGCTCGCCATCGCCGACGAACTCATCGGTCGTACGCTGCGCATCTGGCGCCCCACCGGCGAGTGGCGCGCCGACCTGCGGGAACTGGGGCTACGCATGCACGCCGGGGCGCTCGCTCATCCGCAGGCCGCGGTGCTCAGCTCCTACCGGGTGACCGGACGGGCGCACGAGATCGAGGCCGTCGAGACGGTCCTGGGTGTGCTGTGCGGAGCCGGTTTCCCCGGCCACGAGGCCGTAAGGATCTATCACGCGTTCGTCGACCAGGCTCTCGCGTTCGCGGCCCTCGACGCGGCGAACGCCTCCCTCCCGCGCGCCGCACGCGAGGCGGAGGCGGCGGTGTGGCACGCCACGTACGCTCGCCTGCCCGCCGACACGCACCCGCACATCGCGGCCACGGCCCGCCATCTCGTCGCCGACATGCGCCACAGCTCCTACCCGGCCGCGCTCGATCTGCTGCTGTCCGCGGTGGCGGCACGGCTGGTGGAGATCACCGGACCGTAGGCCCGACCATCTGCCCGTGCGCCAGGGGAGCGGCTCGTGGCCGGCCGACCCCCGCTCCTC
>CBFHCJ010000437.1:0-6090 GCA_965654005.1 uncultured Streptomyces sp.
CGCCTGCCTGCCGGGAGGCTGCTGCTGGTGCCGGTGTTCTTGTGCCTGGGCGCGCTCGCGCCGGCTGCCGCGTGCGGGGCCGGGGCGGCCCTGCGGCGTCTGGGCGGTGCCGGGCTGCCGGGCGACTTCGGGGCGGGCGAGCCGGGCGGCGGCGCGTTCGTAGACCGCCTGAACGTAGCGGGGGCCGACCGCCAGGACCTGCAGACGCGGGCGCGGGTCCGGCTCCCCGGCGGGGCCGGGGGCGGGGGCGGGGTCGAGGATCCGGTAGACGATGCGGTAGCCGGGCGCCTTGCGGTTCAGCCGTCGGCCGACGTCGTTCTCCTGCTCGTCGAAGTAGAGCTTGTGGCAGCCGCGCAGGTCACGCGTCAGCGGGACGCCTTCGATCTCTCCGCGGACCAGCTGCCCGATCCGGATCAGCGCGAGTTTTTGCAGCTGGAGGTTCTTCAGCCCCAGGATGTCGGCACCGACCTCGGGCAGGTGATCACCCCGGTACCGGTCGGTGTCGGCCACGCCCTCCCCCCTTTGTCTCGTGTTCGGCCGGCGGGTCAGTCCCGCGCGTCCGGCTCGGCGGCCCGTAGCAGTTCACTGGCCTCTTGCTGGGAGTGGCCCGCGGCCACCAGGGCGGCCAGCTGCTCGGTGTCCAGGCCCGCCGCCTCGGCCGCCGGGGTGGCCAGGCGCTCGGCGACGGTCGCCGCGATGTCGGCCTCCTCGGCTTCCTCCAGGGCGGCGATCATGCGCTGGAACAGCTCGTACGGCAGCAGCACCGCTTGCGGCTGTCCACCGTCCACCTCGCCGACCAGCAGCGGCGCCGCCTTCGGGCCGCCCTCGGTGAATCCCTTGAGGACTGTGCGCAGCGTCGCCGCGACGCGCGCCGCCCCGGACACGTCCCCGTGGTCGATCTTGCTCATGGTCACCAGCCTAGTGAAGGAGCCCCGGCCTGTGGTCCGACCGCGTACCCGCAGCCCCGGCGCGCGGCGGCGGAGCTGTTACCGGCCCGCCCGGGTCGGGTCCGGGTCGGGACCGGCCGGTGGCCGGACGCCGCGTCTGCCGTGTCGCCTGGGGTGACGCGGCAGAGCAATAAGGAGGCGGAAGCGATCACTCCGGAAGGCCGGAGGTATAGTCCACGCGTAAACAGATGTGAAGGTGGGCGCGCGTCGGACGTGGGGTCAAATCCTACAGATTGCCTTCGCCCGCGAAGGGCAGTCTCTTGAAGGGCCTGTAGGGTCAAACCTTTCCCGCCTGGCCTCTCTACGCCTGTGAATGGCGATAGTCTGCCGCGCAGCCCGGAGGTGACCGCTTCGGGGGGAAGAGGAGGATGGCCCGGAGATGCCCCGTACAGCCGAGAGCGGCACGACCAGGAGGCCGCGCACGCTCGCGGAGAAGTTGCAGTGGCTGCGTGAGCTGACGACACCACGGGGCGAGCAGCCACCGTCATACGAGGCGACGGCCCGCCAGATCACGGAGATGACCGGCGTCAGCATCTCCGGCCCCTACTTCTGGGAGCTGGCCACCGGCCGGACGACCAACCCCAAGTTGCACCACCTGCAGGCGCTGGCAAAGTTCTTCAACATGCCGGTCAGCTACCTCATCGAGGAGGGCGCGGAGTTCGAGCAGCTGGAAGCGGAGCTGGAGCTGCTGCACGCCCTCAAGCGCGGGGGTGTGCGGGACATCCGTCTCCAGGGAGCGCAGGAACCCGCCGCGGACCTGCCGACCATCCAGGCGCTGCTCGCCCGGCTCCAGTTGCTGGACACCTTCGGAGACGAGGAGGTGCGGCAGACGGCCGTGCGGGTGCGGGCGCTCACCCCGGAGCAGCGGCAGTCCCTTGACCGGGCGATCGGGGACGACGAGCTTCTGGAGGCTCTGCAGGACGATGCGGTGCGCGGCGCGGCACTGCGTGTGCGGGCTCTGTCCCCTGACCAGCGCGAGGCGGCCGTGAAGCTGCTCGGTTTCCCGCAGCTGGTGGAGGCGCTGGAAGAGGAGGCGGTGCGCCAGCTCGCGGAGGCGGCGGCCGGCTTGGAAGGCGACCGGCTGGCCGCGGCCGCCGAGATGGTTGGAGACCCGGATCTTCTCAACGCACTCGGAGCGCCGAGCGTGCGCGAGATCGCGCAGCAGGCCTCCTGCCTGTCTGAGGCGAGTCGGCAGGCCGTGCTCACCATGATCGAAAGGCTGCGGCAGGTGGAAGCGGATCAGCGGTGACTGATCGGAGGGGCGGCACCCCCGTGCCCGCCCCTCCGGTCGGCTTCACCCCGCGACTGCGCACTCGCTGACCGGTTCGCTGACCGGGCGGTACGGGCCGAGTTCGAGGACCTGGGCGATGAACTCGCGCGGCAGGCTCGGCATCAGTCGGCAGGCCGCGTCGAGCGTCTCGCGGTCCGCTTCCAGCTCGTCGTCGTGCGGGGCGTTCTCCTTCGGGTGGGGCAGGGGGTCGTCCGACAACGGGAGGAACAGCCGTCCCCCGCCGTCTGTCGCCAGCCAAACCCCGCCGGTGTTGAGGGTGTTGTTGTCTGTCACGTACCGTCCCCCGGGGCCGTCGCCGGATTCGGCGAGCGGGCTGCACAGCGGTGCGTGGTGGTGCCACACTCATGCAGTGCCTCCAGCTCGGATACCGGAACTTACGTTACTTGCGTAAAGGTATCAAGCAAGGGGTTAAAGTTCACCCAGGTCAAACCAGTGGCAGGAGTTACGCATGCCCCCTCGCCTGTTCGACGGCAGACGCGTACGCGCTGCGCGACGGGCCAAGGACCTCACGCAGAAGCAGTTGGGGGCGGCCCTGGGCGTCAGCAGTGCGGCCGTCGCGCGGTGGGAGGGCGGCGAGGACTTTCCTCCGGGAGAGAAACTGCCCGCGCTGGCGCGGGAGCTGGGCGAGCCGATCGATGTCCTCTTCCCCCGCGACGGCCTTCCGGACCTGGCGGATCTGCGGTGCGACGCCGGCTTCAGCCAGGCGCAGGCGGCGGAGATCATCGGCGCCAGCCGGGTGCCGCTGAGCAACGCCGAGCGCGGCCGGCGCAGGCTCAGCCCCGGGTACGTCGAGCCGCTGGCCGCCGGGTACGGGGTGAGCGTGGAGGAGCTGCTGGCGGCGCAGGAGCGCAGCTTCGGCAACCTGGCTCCGCCGCCAGCACCGGCGGTGGCCGAGCCGCAGCGGATTCCGCGGACGCTGGCCGAGAAGATCGCCTACCTGATGACCACCTACCCGGGTCAACAGCCCCCAGGAGACGCCGAGATCGCCCAGGCGATCAACGCCAAGGCCGGACGCGACCTGGTCACCCCGGAGGCGGTGCAGGCCTTGCGGGCGGGCGCCGAGGAGGCCGCAGGACCGCAGCACCCGGCGGTGCTGGAGGGGCTGGCCCAGGTCTTCGACGTCCCGGTGATGTTCTTCCAGCCGAACGAGCAGGCGGCCCGGCAGCTGACCGAGGTCTGCGAGTTCATCACCGCGATCTGCGACCGCAGGCTGCTGGCCCTGGCCGCGCGCGGCAACGAGGAGGGCCTGTCGCCCCAGATGATCTCCCTGATCAACGAGCTGGCGGCGGGGATCCGCGAGGGGGACATGCCCGGCACGGGCCGCGCGTAGCGGCCCGGCGCCCGAAGGGTTACAGCAGCAGCGCGGCGGCAGTCAGGGCGCCCAGCGAGGCGCCGGCCACGGTCTGCGCGGCCGAGTGGTAGGTCAGCGCCACCCGGCTCCAGCACACCGCCGCGACCGCGACGTAGCCGAGCAGCCACCACGGGGAGCCGAACACCGCCAGCAGGGCGACCACCGCGGAGGCGACGGCGGCGTCCACGGAGATCTTCCAGACCGTATTGATGCTCAGCAGGGCGACGGTCATGGCCCACAGAGCGATCATCGACAGCTCGACGGGCCTGGGGCCGTGGCCGCTCTCCATCACCGCGGTGCCCACGGCGAGGGAGGCGAGGATGACCGCGAAGATCCTCGGCCGCTGGCGGCGGTCGACCACGTGCCGGTCGCCCCAGGTGCCGCGGCGCCGTTCCCACTCGATGTAGGCGGCGGGCACCACCCCCGCGCACAGCGAGGCAAACAGGCCCCAGGCGGCCCCCGACCATGTTCCGGTGGCCACCGCGCCGACCGCGGTGAGCCCGGCCACCAGGGCGTTGCGGGGCTGCAGGACGTTGGTGACGGTGCGGGCCCAGCTCATGCCGCCGACTCCTGGGCGGCGTCGGTCAGCAGTTGCCGCGCCTGGGCGTCGGTGATCCCGGCGTACGCCTTCTGCACGCGCAGCAACCACGCCTGCTGGGCCCCGGTGTTCGCGATCGGCTTGGCGGGCAGCGCGGCGGAGGGTACCGGCAGGCGCGTGCCGTCGGCCACGGCCTGCAGCGCCGCCTTAATCCAGTACGCCTCCGCCGCGGGCTGGGGGTCGGCGTGCTCCTCCGTGGCGTCCTCCGCCAGGAACAGCAGCTCCGACGGTGCGTAGTAGCGCAGCTTGTTCACCGCGTCGGTGATGTCCGCGACCCAGCGGTCCAGCCGGACGTCGACCGGCAGGGAGAAGCGGACCAGCTCGCGCAGCCGGGAGGCCGGCGGGGCGAAGGCCGTTCCCGGAAAGGCCGTCACCAGGTCGTGCCACAGCGGGTACAGGCGGCGCAGCGCGTTCCAGGCCCGCCAGCGGGCGGCGGCCGCGTAGCCGGTCGGGATGGTCGCGCCCGCCGCGAACAGCAGGAAGAGCACGACGACCATCCAGGCGGTGACGTTGACGACCTCCTGCTCGGTGGCGCGGCTGAGCGGTGCCGCCACGGCGAGCCAGATCAGCGCGATGCGGATGGCGGTGTAGGCGACGCCGATCCACATGGCGATGGACATCAGCAGCAGGCCGATGCGCAGCAGGACGGTCTCCGCCCGGCGGAAGGCGCTGGTCCACTGGTAGCCGCACACCGCGGAGGCGGCGATCAGGTAGATGTAGAACAGGGTGAGGTAGGCGGTGGCGCCCCACTGGCCGGTGTGGTCGGCGACGAAGTCCTTGCTCGGGGTGGCGCGGTGCACCACGGTGAAGAACAGCACCGTCATCAGCGCGATGGTGCCCAGAGCGCCCTTGTACGCGACGCGGGTGATCCCCCTCGATATCGCCACGTGCCGGGGGATGACGGGCTGGTCGGTCTTGCCGTAGGTGGCCGACACGTAGGTGAGGATGGCCAGGATCGCCGCCGTGGAGACGTAGTGCTTGATCAGGACGGCCAGGTCGACGACCGGCGCGTCGTTCAGCCACCGCTGCACCGCCTCGGTGCTGAGCCACAGCGCCGCCGCGAACCCGGCGTAACAGCCCCACAGGGCGCGTCGGTGGGCGTCGCCGTACCGGACGGCGGGCAGCCGCCACAGCGCGATGACGGTCATCACGACCGCGGTGGCGTAGTCGAAGAGGGCGTGCACGGTGAACGGGGCTCCTGAGTCAGCTCCGGCGGCGCCGGGTCGGGGCGATCGGGTGGGACAGCGAGTGTTCGAGCAGGCTGACCATGTCGTCGGCGACGACCGGTTGCTGACGGGCGATCCGCTTGATCAGCGAGGCCGACAGCTCCGCCTCCTGCTCCTCGGGGGTGTCGTACCGCGCTCGCGCCTGGACCACCGCGCCGGGTCCGAGCCGGCTGAGCAGCCCCCGGTACACATCGCCCGGGATGAACTGCTCGATCTCCTCGGGGCTCAGGGTGGTGCCGTGGTCGAACCACTCGTGGCACAGCTCGTGCAGGACGGTGTGCTCGGTCTCGGTCTGGGTCGGCCGTCGCCGGTAGAGCACGTAGGTGACCTGGTCGGTCTTCACCCGCAGGCCGCAGGCGTCACCAGGGCCGCCCTCCGGCTCGGTCAGCTCCACCAGGCGGATGCTGCGTCCCCGGACCGCCTCCATGTTGCCCACCAGCCCCTCCACGGTGAAGGGGCTCGGCATCGGCAGGTCGGCCAGAAGCCGAGCGCACTTCTTGTGAAGGGCCCGGGGGGACAACGACGCGTTGCTGCGACGCCACTTCACCAGCTCCTCCTCCGGGGAGGCAGCGTGGATCGGCGCGCCGCGGCGGCGCGGCAGCCAGGCCCGGCAGCCGGCGCCCCCCGGCGGCGGATCCGGCCGAGGCCGCCCGGATGCGGCCGCGCGTTCGTCCCGC
>CBFHCJ010000438.1:0-6075 GCA_965654005.1 uncultured Streptomyces sp.
CGGGTGCCCGGCCCCGACGCGGGGGCCGGGCATGCTGCCTTTCGGCGCGGCCGTCGCCGACGCCGTCTACCCCGCCCCGGGAGTGCCCGCCGGGGCGGAGCGAACGTCTCGTACCGTCTCCGCGCCGACGCCGTACCCGGCCGGACCGCAGGCCGCCGCCCGATACGGACCGAGTCAGCCGACCGAAAGTCGTCCTCCATGCCCGAGCTGCCGGATGTCGAGGGATTTCGGAAGGTGCTCGAGTCCTGCGCGGAGGGCAGGGTCATCCAACGCGTCGACGTACGCGACGCGGGCGTATTGCACGGGGTGAGCGTGCGGCGGCTGCGCGAGGCACTGGAAGGCCGGCGGTTCACCGAGCCGGAGCGGCACGGGAAGTGGCTGCTCGCCCGGACCGGCGACGGCCCCACCCTCATGCTGCACTTCGGCATGACCGGTCGACTGGTCTGCGGCCATCCCGACGATGCGGCCGAGGCCCACGACCGCGTCCTGTTACCTGGGCGGCGGCCGTCAGCTCCACTACCGCGACCAACGCAAGCTCCAGGGTCTCTGGCTGGCCGACGACGACGCCGATGTCGCACGGATGCTGCGCCGCCAAGGCCCCGACGCGCTGGCGGTGGACCGCGGGGAGTTCGAGGCCGCGCTCGCTTCACGCCGCGGCAGGGTCAAGACCGTCCTCACCGACCAGTCCGTACTGGCCGGACTGGGCAATCTGCTCGCCGACGAGATCCTGTGGCGCGCGAGGCTGAACCCCACCAGGCGGGCGAGCGATCTCACCGAGGCCGACCGTCGTGGCCTGTACACGCACATGCGCCGCACTCTGCGCTCTGCGGTCACCGCCGGCTGCGTCCCGCCCCGCGACTCCTGGCTCACCGGTCACCGCGACGACCCCCTCCCGGCCTGTCCGCGCTGCCGCAACCCCCTGCGCCGGTCCCGTATGGCGGGCCGCACCACGGTGTGGTGCCCGCAGTGCCAGCCGGACGGGGCTTGAGCCCCGGGGCGACCACCGGCTCCGGCGGAGGAGACAGCGTATGTCGGTGAATGAGACGAGCGCCGGTCGTACCTTCTTGCCGTAGCGCAGTGTTGCACCATCAGCTCGCGCGGCTGTGGCAGAGTCGCCGCTCGTGGTTCCGGTGCCGGCCGCCCCGCGGCTCCCGTGAAGTGGAAGCTCATGCGGTTCGGCGCTGGTTGCCCTGCTGACCCGCGCCAAGGGGGTGCCGCCCGCTACGGGATGCGACCGAGCTCTGGTCAAGGATTTACCACTTTTGCATTGTCTATGGCCGGCGCTGTGGTTAGCGTCCCGCCAGGAGCCTTCGTCACTCGGCGGACCGTTGACCGTGGAGGCTTCTGCGAGTGTGACTGGTCCGTCAACTTGCCTGTACGGCAAGGGGATCCGGCGAAGGCGGGAAGTGGAAGAACTCGGGGAGGCGTTCGAAGAGCCTGTGCGTCCTCCGCACGGCCGACGGCGCTGTCGGCTTCATGCTCTGCCTGGTCGCCCTCGCTGGTCACCGCCGACGCCCGCGCGGTGACCGGTCCGAGGCGGATCCCCCGCTTCCGCGCGGACCTCACGCGACGTTCATCAGTGTGTTTCACCGCACATCCGCCGACATCCGTCCAAGCACGGTCATGGACAGGCAGGTCGGCCTCAATCGACGTTATACAGAAGGGCAGTTCCTTGCGCTCAAGGGCTGAAGACCCCGCCTTGGAGCCGGTCGGCAGACGGAGACGTCGGGTGGGCTCCGCCGCGGCCGCTCTGCTGTCCACCACGGCACTCATATCCAGCGGATCGCTCACGGCGACCGCGTTCGCGGCCTCGGCCGCACCGTCGGCCACCACTTCCGCGAAGTCGGCCCACGTCAGGCACCTGTGCGCCCACGTCACCGAGCCCGGCCGGATGGCGTGCCTCGCCGAGGCCCGGACCGACATCGTCCAGCACATGACTCTCAGCCCGGACACCACACCGTCCGGCTACGGCCCCTCCGACCTGCAGAGCGCCTACAGCCTGCCCTCGGCCACCGCCGGCTCGGGCCGGACCGTGGCGGTCGTCGACGCCATGGACGACCCCAACGCCGAGTCGGACCTCGCCACCTACCGATCCCAGTACGGCCTTCCTGCGTGCACCACCGCGAACGGCTGCTTCCGCAAGGTGGACCAGAACGGCGGCACCACCTATCCGAGTGCGGACTCGGGATGGGCCGGTGAGATCTCCCTCGACATGGACATGGTCAGCGCTGTGTGCCCGCAGTGCCACATCCTGCTCGTCGAGGCCGACTCCGCGAGCGTGTCCGACCTCGGCACGGCCGAGAACAAGGCCGTCGCCCTCGGCGCGAAGTACGTCTCCAACTCCTTCGGCGGCCCCGAGGACCCGAGCGAGACCACCACGGACGTCCAGTACTTCAACCACCCCGGCGTCGCCATCACCGTCAGCGCGGGTGACACCGGCTACGGCGCCGAGTACCCGGCCACCTCCCCGTATGTCACCGCCGTCGGAGGCACCTCGCTCAGCCACGCGAGCAACTCCCGTGGCTGGAGCGAGTCGGTGTGGTCGGCTTCCAGCACCGAGGGCACGGGAGCAGGGTGCTCCGCCGACGAACCCAAGCCTTCCTGGCTGTCGGACACGGGCTGCTCCCGCCGTACCGTCTCGGACGTCTCGGCGGTCGCAGACCCGGCCACCGGCGTCGCGGTGTACGACAGCAACAACGCGACCACCCCCGGCTGGAACGTCTACGGCGGTACCAGCGCCTCGTCGCCCATCATCGCGGCCACCTACGCCCTCGCGGGCACCCCGACCGCGAACAGCTACCCGTCCTCGTACACGTACGGCCACACGTCGGCGCTGAACGACGTCACCACGGGCTCCGACGGCACCTGCTCGCCGAGCTACCTGTGCACCGCGGGCTCCGGCTACGACGGCCCGACCGGCCTCGGCACCCCCAAAGGCACCGCCGCCTTCACCGGCGGAGCGAACACCGTCAACTCGCTGCAGCCGGGCCGGAAGCTCACCTCCGGCCACCGGCTGAGCAGCGCGAACGTGACGCTGTCGATGGGCAGCGACGGCAATCTGGTCGCCTACCTCAAGACAGGCGGAACCGGTAGCGGCCCGGCGATCTGGTCCAGCCACACCTCGGGCCACTCCGGGGCGTACGCCTACATGCAGAGCGACGGAAACCTGGTGGTCTACACGAGCAGCGGCGGGCCGGGAATCGGCGGCGCCCTGTGGTCCAGCCACACCTCCGGTCACACCGGCGCCTACTTCCTGGTGCAGGACGACGGCAACATGGTGGTCTACGGCTCGGGCGGCGGTCCGAGCACGGGCGGGTCGCTGTGGGCGGACGGCACCAACGTGCGCTCGGCGACGATCGGTTCGGGCCAGAAGCTCAAGGGCGGCTGGTGGACCCAGTCCCTGTACACCCGTCTGGTGGTGCAGCCGGACGGCAATGTCGTGATGTACCGCAAGCGCGACGGCAAGGCGGTCTGGTCCACCGGTACCTACGGCCACTCGGGCGCCTACGTGTACATGCAGAGCGACGGAAACCTGGTGGTCTACACGAGCAGCGGCGGGCCGGGGATCGGCGGCGCCCTGTGGTCCACCCACACCAACGGTCACACCGGCGCCTACGCCATCATGCAGAACGACGGGAACTTCGTCGTCTACGGCAGCGGCGGCGGTCCCACCACCGGCGGTTCCCTGTGGGCCAGCAACACCTGGCAGGACGTGCCCTGACCCTCCCTCGCGAATGCCCGTCCGGCGGAACACGTCGGGCGGGCTGAGGCGCCTTGATGGGTGTGCTGTTCGGCGCGGCCGGGCTGCTCGTCCTGCCGCTTGTGTTGTTCGTCGACAGGCACTGGCTCACCACCACCCGGGGCGCGGCGGTGGCGGTGTACCTCGCCCTGTTCACCGTCTACCCGGCGTACCGGCTCTTCGGGCACGGACTGCGCCGTACTCCCGCGTCGGTGGCCACGTCGCTGACCTTGGCCGAGCCCGCCGTGGCAGCCGTCCTGGGCGTCACCGTGCTCGGGGAACGCCTTCCGGCCGCCTCCTGGTGCGGGCTGGCTGTCCTCGGTCTGGGTCTGGGTCTGGGTCTGGTCCTCCTGACCTTCCGCGGCCGTCGGCGCCGATAGCGGCCCTGCGTTCTCCCGGAAACTGAGCCGGGCCCGGCTCTGAGACGGGCCCGGCTCTGACGCGGTCCCGGCTCTAGGAGGCGCTCGTGGTCTGCTGTCCGGTTGCGCTCTCCGTCAGCCACTGCGTCCACGTGACGTTGTAGTCCGCGTAGCCGTTGTCCCCGGCGGCCTTGCCGCGCGGCGACCCGGTGATCGTGACGGGGTCGCCCTGCTGGACGGTGTTGTAGAACCACTCGGCGTCGGACAGCGACAGGTGCACGCAGCCGTGCGAGCCGTAGCTGTGGCCGGGGTAAGGGTCGCCGGTGGAGTAGTGGACATAGGTGCCCGACGACGTCAACTGCACGTCCCACGGCAGCGTCAGGTCGTAGAAATTCGGGCTGCCCTTGACGCACGAGATGCCGACGCTGCACGACGTCATCCGTACCTCGCGCTGTTTGTCCATCACCGCCATCGTGCCGTCCCACGAGGGGAAGTCGGGGCTGCCCGCGTCGATCGGCATGGTGCGCAGGGTCGAGCCGTTGCGGGTGACCTTCATCGTGTGTCCGGGCACGTCGACGGCGACCCTGACGTCCGCGCCGATGGTGAAGGTGTGCCGGTAGTCGTGCGTGCCGTAGCGGCCGTTGCCGTCGCCGACACCGGTCAGGTCGGCGTTGAGCGTCACCTTCGCCCCCGTCGGCCAGTAGTCCTTCGGCCGCCAGTCGACACGGGTGTCGTCGAACCAGTGCCAGGCGCCGGTGACCGGCACCGAGGTGGTCACCTTCAGGTGCCGTTCGAGGGCGGCCCGGGCTGAGGCGGCCACCGGCTTGGTGAACTCCACGGATATCGGCATCGCGACGCCGACGGTCGCACCGTTCTTCGGTGCGATGGTGTTCAGCAGCATCGGCGGACCGGAGGGACGCGTCGGTGACGCACTCGGGCCCGCACCGGCACCGGCTCTCGGCGACGCCTTCGCGCCGGCGTCGGAGGCGGTCGCCTTGCCGCCGCATCCGCTGGCGCCTGCCAGCAACGCACCGGCCAGCAACGCGACTCCGAATCCGCGCTTGATCCGCACCATGTCCTGCTCCCCCACATTCACGTCGATCAGATGGTGAACACACCCTTACACACTCTGAATCGGCGTCATCGGTTGCAGGGGCTGCGAAGCGTGGGTCGGCCGCCGTGCAACCTATCCGGGCCGGGAGGGGTGAACAGGGCGGAGAGGGGCCCCTCCTGATGCTGACGAACCCATGCCGAGAAGGAGCATGATGTCCCTGAGCAAGATCCTCTCGATCGCCGTGCTGTCCGGGGCGGCGGTACTGACGCCTGTGGTGGCGAACGCCTTGGATGCGCCGGTCGCCGGCCATTCCGCGGTCGCCTCCCATCCCGTGACCGCCGCCCAGCCCGCGACCGCCGTCCCCCACCCGGTCGCCAAGCCCCAGCCCAAGCCACTGCCCGTCATCTTCGTACGCCCCGGGCAGCGCCTGGACATCGGACACGGCGCGTGGATGACCCTCAGCCACACCGAGCGCTGCCTGAACGACGGCACCACGACCACGTGCACGAACATCATGGACGGCAACCAGCCCCCCGGCACGGTCAGTGTGCGGACCTGGGGCGACCGTGCCCGCACGCTCTACTCCCCGCTGTACATCGGCCCCGGAAAGGCGGCGCGGATGACGGTCGAGGCGGGTGGCAGGACGTATCAGGCGCACGTGGTGACCCTGGCGGATTACCCCGGCTACGCCACCGGCTACGTCTGGGCGGCGCCCATGCCCCAGAAGGCCACCGGCGGGCCGTCGAGCCGGCTCGAGGTCACCGTCTACGACGCCTCCGGTAGGGTCCTTGCTCGTCTCTGAGGCCCTGTCATACACAGTTCCGGGCCGGGGGCATACGGGCCCCCGGCCGGGCGGGCGGGGGGGGGGTGTGGGGGCCCACCCCGCGGACGTCGTGTACGACCCGCCGGCGCGCGGGGCCCGC